>NZ_JBHVDX010000219.1:0-17707 GCF_042802555.1 Streptomyces sp. NPDC057474
CTCGTCTCGGCGGTCGAACTCCCGCCGCCGACCAGGCGCGTTGACCGTCCGCGGCTCAGCCGGAACCGCCTAGGAACTTCCGGCGCAGGACACTAGGACGCCGCCGTGCGCAGGCCCTGTACGTCGATCTGTTCCGTCTCGTCGTGGGCCGTGAGGTCGATGACCTGGCCGACGCCGCGGGACGCCTCGTCGGCGCGCTTGAACTGGGACTCGGACTCGGCCTTGTGCAGCGCGAGGGCCTCCTGGCCGACCACATCGGCGAGGTCCTCGTTCTGCACGGCCTCCAGGGCGTCCGCGCCCTTCTCCGTACCGAAGAAGTCGAACCCGCCCTCGACAGCCGCCCGCCGCTGCGGCGCGGCCGGAACGACGGCCACGGCGGTGGGCACCGTGAAGTGACCGGCCGGCGGAAGCGCAGGCAGCGCGGGCAGCGCCGACGGAGCGACCTGCTCCGCCTGAGCCACATGCCCCAGGTTCCCTACGTGCCCCACGCGCCCCGACGGCTCCACCCGCGTCAGCTCACCCACCCCCGTCGGCTCCTCCGCCCGCGCCGACCTCGTCGACCGTGCCGGAGCGAAGACCGCGGGTACGGGCTCGGCGGCCGCGCGCTCATGCCCGCGGACGGCCACGGACCGCCCCGCCGCGTCGTCCTCCTCGACGGTGAGCACCGGAACCGGCTCATCCTCCGCCTCGGCGGAACGTCCCTGCCGAGTGCCCCCATCGGTCGGCCCGTCCGGGTCACCCTTGGGGGAAGGGCCCTTGGGGGAACCGTCCTTCGGCCCCCGGCCCTCGGCGGTCTCGGCGGCGGACTCGGCGGGGGCGGACTTGGCCACAGTCGCTTCGACCGACTCGTCGGCCTGTACGTCTACGTCAACGGAGTCGTCAACGGACTCGCGCTCGGTCTCGGAGGGCTCGGACGCGTGCTCTTCCTCGGTACCGGCTACTTCGGGCTCGGCATCGGCATCGGCCCTGGCGTCGGCGCGGGCGTCCACCTCGGCACCGGCCTCGCCCTCGACCCCACGCCCAGCCTCGGACTCGACCGCCCCCTCGACCGCGAACGCGGTCTCGGACCCGAACCCGGCCCCGGACGCGGTCTCGGACACGGACGCAATCTCGGATCCATCCTCGGAGTCCACCGCAGCCACGAACTCGCCGTCGGCCCCAGACACAGCCGCACTCTCGGCCACGGCCGCATCCTCAGCCACAGCCTCGACCACCACGTCGGCACCGGCCGCAGCCGCACCGTCGCTCGCGACCGGAACCCCGGCCCCAACCTCAGCCTCAGCCTCAGCCTTGGTCTCAGCTCCAGCCCCAGCCCCGGCTTCCGTCTCAGCCCCGGCCGCGCCCGAGCCCCTCGCCGAGCGCCGCTGGGTGATGATCCGGTCCAACGCCGAGTTCGCGCGCAGGAAGAGCGAGGAACCGGCCGGCGAGAACACCGCGGGAACCGGCTTCCTCGCCCCCGAGCCCTCCTCATCGGCCTCGACCTCGGCGTCCCCCTCGGCAGAAGCATCCACACCGGCATCGGCAGAGGCAGAGGCAGAGGCAGAGGCAGAGGCAGCCACAGCCTTGCCCTTCGCCGCCTCGGCCGCAGCCCTGGACGCCGCCTCCCACGAAGCCCAAGGCGCCCCCGGCGCGGGAACCCCCTGCGGCGGCACCTGCGAAGCCTGCGCCGCCGCGGTGGCCTCGTCGCCCTCATCCGCACCCGCGTCCGCGTCCGCACCGGCCGCCGGCAACGCCCGCGCCCCCTCGGGAACGGTCGCCTCGATCTCCAGCAGGCGGCGGCCCTCCAGGGCACTGGCCCGCTCGGTCTCGGCGGTGGCGTAGCGGCGCAGCAGCGCGGCGTGCTCGTTGCGGAGGTTGGCCAGTTCGGTGCGCTTGGCGCGGAGCTTGTGCTCCAGCTTGGTGCGCAGCTCGCGTGACTCGTCGAGGTCGGTCTCCAGTTCGGCGGCCTTCTCCTCGTGACGCCACTCGTCGCTCGCCCGCGCGCGCGTGAGGTCGGCGACGCGTTTGCCCGCCTCGACATCCCAGCGGCGCATGACCGCCGCGCCCACGGCCGCGGTCGCCGCGGCGACGGCGGCGGTGACCCGGAGAACCGCCGGCTCGGAGAACAACCAGGGCCCGAGGGCGCAGACGAGCGAGACGCCTGCGATCGCCGTGGGGGGCAGCAGCCTGTGCAGAGGCGGTGAATGGCGGTGACGTCCACGTGGCATGGCCAGAAACTTACCGCGCGTAGGCGAATGATGGTGCCCCGGGCAGTAAAAACTCAGCCGCCCCCTAACCTCTCACAAGCCCTCACAAGCTCCGTCACCGCCAGTGCACCATTGCGCCCACCGGCGACTCCTCTACTGGATCAACCCCTTTGAATCCAGATACGCCTTGGCCACATCTGCTCCTTTCCGTCGCCGGGAAATTCCGCGAGCACCGGCCGCGCATTCGGCAAGGCCACCGAAGACCGTCGGCCACCCTCCACGACGGCCCCGCACGCCCCCTCACCGGTCGCTCAACCGCCCGCTGATCCACTGCAACGTCGCCGGGATCTCCCGCCGCCACGTGTTGAAGTTGTGCCCGCCGCTGTCGAGGATGATCGACGAGATCCGGGTCGGTTGCTTCTCCTTCGCCAACTCGATGAACTTGAGCGTGGCCCTGTAGTTGGTCTCCCCTTGTTTGCTGCTGGTGACCAGCAGAGAGGTGTCCGGCGCCGGACGGTGCTTCAGATACCAGAAGAGGTCCGCCTCGTTCCGCAGCGTCTTGTTCCCCTGGAAGAGATCGCCGGTCGTCGCGTCGATCGGCGCCTTGTAGTACGGCGAGAGGCCCGCCCCGGCGGCGTACACCCGCGGGTGGTGCATGGCGAGTTTCAGCGCGCAGTAGCCGCCGGTCGAGTCGCCGATGATTCCCCAACTCCCGGGGTTCTTCCCGACCCTGTAGTGGTGGCCCACGGCGTCCGGCAGGTCCTTGGCGAAGAACGACTCGGTCCGCGGTCCGCCCGGGACGTCCACGCACTCGGTGTCGCGCGGCGGTGCCACGGTCGGCCGCAGCATGACCAGGATCAACGGCTGCGCCTTGCCGTCGCGGGCCAGCTTGTGGGCCGTCTGCGGAAAGTGGAGGCCTTTGACGAGCGCCTCGGCGGTGCCCGGGTAGCCGGTGAGGACGACGGCGGCGGGGAAGGTGCGGGTGCGGTACTCGGGCTGGAAGTACTCCGGCGGCAGATACACGTACGCCGGGCTCGCGATCCGGCTCGTACGGCCGACGATCTCGACCTTCTGGATCTGGCCGCCGACCGCGGGGCGGGCGCCACCGGCCACGTTCACCTGCTGGGTGTCGACGACCCGCAACGGCCCGCCGGTGTCGGCGCCGTCGTGGTCGACGACCACACCCTGGCCGTTCTCCCGGCCGAGAAGGTCGGCCCAGCTGGCGTAGAACCCGAAGGCCTGGTTCGCGACGAGGCCGACCGACGCGAAGACGGCGACCTGCGTGGCCAGCAGTAAGCCGATCCTGCCGCCGACCGCCCGCCAGCCGCTCCGTGCCAGCCGCGGCCACAGCCACACCGTGCCGATGAACAGCAGCACGGCGGACAGAACCGCCAACGCCAGCACCTTGTTGCTCGTAAGACCCATCGGGTTGTCCCCCGCCGCCCTTTCTTTCCCTGACTTGCCTCGGCTTCCCTTGCCTCGGCTTGCCTTGCCCTTTGGTTCAGCTTTCCGATGGAGAGTGAACCTCCGTCCTCAAGACACCGTCCTAGAGGGCGCAATGTCGCCGGATGCCGGAAAGGCACCGGATCCAAGCTCACTCGCGGAACTACGGGATGCGATGTCTGTCAGGACAGATGGGGAAATGTCGGGTGGGGTTCCGGTCCGGTCGGACCGACTCCCGCCGAGCGCCGTCCGGCGCGGATACGGCGTCGTGCGCGGCGCGCTGCGCGGGCCGCGCCCCGAGGCCGTGCCCGCCCTGGTCGCCAGGGCCTGCACGCTCGTCGGGCTCGTGGACATCGCCGCGGGTGTGTTCCCCCGCTTCCGGAACAGCCGTATGCACACGCTGGCCGAGGTGCTCCCGGGAGCGCTCGGCCCGTTCGCGGCGGCCCTCTCACTGAGCGCGGGCGTCCTGCTGCTCCTGCTCGCCCACGGCCTGCGCCGGCGAAAACGGCGAGCCTGGCGCGCGGCCGTGATCCTGCTGCCGGCCGGGGCGATCGCCCAGTTCACGTACCGTCACTCGCTCGTCGGCGTCCTCGTCTCGCTCGCGCTGCTCATCCCGCTGCTGCGCCACCGCGACGAGTTCCGCGCCCTGCCCGATCCGACCAGCCGCTGGCGGGCGCTCGCCAACTTCGTGCTGATGGGCGCCGGTTCGATCGCCCTCGGCCTCCTCGTCGTCAGCGCCCACCCCGGGCGCATGGTCGGCGACCCGAGCCTCGCGGACCGTCTCGAACACGTCCTCTACGGCCTGTTCGGCTTCGAGGGCCCGGTCGACTACGCCGACAACACGTCCTGGACGGTGGCCTTCTCCCTCGGCGCCCTCGGTCTGCTGACCGCCATCACCACCATCTACCTGGCCTTCCGCCCCGAACACCCGGCGGCCAGCCTCACCGACGACGACGAGGTACGGCTGCGCGCCCTGCTCGACAGGCACGGCAGCCGCGACTCCCTCGGCCACTTCGCGCTCCGCCGCGACAAGGCGGTCGTCTTCTCCCCGAGCGGCAAGGCGGCGGTGACGTACCGCGTCGTCTCCGGGGTGATGCTCGCCAGCGGTGACCCGATCGGCGACGTAGAGGCCTGGCCCGGCGCGATCGAGCGCTTCATGGACGAGGCGAAGGCCCACTCCTGGACCCCGGCCGTCATGGGCTGCTCGGAGACGGGCGCCGAGGTCTGGACCCGGGAGACCGGCCTCGACGCCCTCGAACTGGGCGACGAGGCGGTGGTGGACGTCGCGGATTTCTCCCTCGCCGGGCGCGCGATGCGCAACGTGCGTCAGATGGTGAAGCGCATCGAGCGGCTCGGTTACGAGACCCGGGTACGGCGCGTCCGTGACCTCGGCGAGGCGGAGCTGAACCGGATCCGCCGCGCCGCCGAGGACTGGCGCGGCACCGACACCGAGCGCGGCTTCTCCATGGCGCTCGGCCGCATCGGCGACCCGGCCGACGGGAACTGCCTCATCGCCACCGCCCACAGGATCGAAGGGGCGGCGCGAAGCGCCTCAGGTAGGGCGGTGGTGGGAGACGGGTGGGCGGAGGAGACTCCGGGGGCGTACGGCGATCTCAAGGCCGTACTCCACTTCGTGCCCTGGGGCCCCGACGGCGCCTCCCTGGACCTGATGCGCCGCGACCGCTCGGCGGACCCCGGTATGAACGAACTCCTCATCGTCGCGGCCCTCCAGGCCGCCCCCCGCCTGGGCGTCAGGCAGGTCTCCCTGAACTTCGCGATGTTCCGCGCGGCCCTGGCGCGCGGCGAGAAGATCGGCGCGGGACCGGTGCTGCGCGCCTGGCGCGGGCTGCTGGTCTTCCTCTCCCGCTGGTTCCAGATCGAGTCGCTGTACAAGTTCAACGCGAAGTTCCGCCCGCGGTGGGAGCCGCGCTTCGTCGTCTACGCCACGTCCCGCGACCTGCCCCGCATCGGCCTCGCCGCGATGCAGGCCGAGGGGTTCGTGAGCCTCGCCCTGCCTCGCGTACTACGCCGACGGGCGAAGGCTCCGGCGCCGTGCGCCCATGCGGTGCGCTCCGCGGGTCACGCCGCGTGACGCTCCGCCGGAAGCACCGTATGAACAGTGCGGGCCGTCCGTGACCGGTCGCGCCCACGCGGCGGAGCCGCATAGAGACACAGCCCCGCGCCCCTGACGGGGCGCGCGCCGGAAACCCTTACGTCGCCCGCGCCGCCCCGCCGTTCGTGTCGTCGTCCTCCGGGAGCTTGCACACGCGCTCCAGGAAGAAGGCGGCCACTATGACGGCGATGCCCGCGAGGACGGAGAACCCGGCGTAGATGGCCTGGTCGCGGCGGGCCGGGATGTCCAGGGACTCCAGGAGGAAAACGCCGACGCCGCCGTACATCCCGGAGACGAGGGCGGCGACGAGGGCACTGGCCTGGCCGAAGACGACCGCGCGGGCGGCCATCAGGGGCTCGACGCCCTTGGCGTCGGACCGGCGCTCCCGCTGGGCCTTGAGCCGGTTGCGGATGGACAGCGCGGTGGCCGTCAGGACGGCGGCGATCAGGGCGAGCACGATGGGCGCGGCCAGCGGGACGCTCGGCAGCGTACCCACCGAGTTCCACAGCCGGGCCCCGGCCCAGGACAGCACCCCCGCCACGACGAACACCGCGGCCAGCGTCCTGATGCGCAGCTCTTTCACGATGCCCCTTCGACGAGCCCGATGGTCCACGGAAGCCGGAATCCACGGGCGCCGGGTGGTCGGCCCGGCCGGTGATCCCGACGGTGTCGGGATGACCCCGACCCGGTAGACCTTAACGACTACTCGGGCAGGTGGAGTTCCAGGTCGGCGCGGGGCGACACGCCCTCACGGGTGATGCCGTCGAGGAGCAGGGCGACCGGGCCGCGGCCGGCGAGCTGGGCCTCCGGCTCGACGTCGTGCCAGGGGGCGAGGACGAAGGCCCGTTCGTGCGCGCGCGGGTGCGGCAGGACCAGCGCCGGGTCGTCGGAGACCACGTCCGCGTACGCCACGATGTCGACGTCCAGCGTGCGCGGCCCCCAGCGCTCGTCCCGCACCCGGTGGAAGGCCTCCTCGACCGCCTGGGCGCGCTCCAGCAACGAGGAGGGGGGCAGGGTGGTCTTCAGGACGACCACCGCGTTGAAGTACGAAGGCTGGCTGCCCGGCGTCACACCCCACGGCTCGGTCTCGTACACCGGCGACACGGCCTTGATGCGGACGCCGGGGGTGTCCTCCAGCGCGTCGATGGCGCCCTGGAGGTTCTCCAGCCGGTTGCCCAGGTTCGAGCCCAGGGAGATCACGGCCCGGCGGGGGTTGTGCAGGGTCGTGTCGGCCTCGTCCACCTTCTGCACGACGGAGGCGGGCACCGGCTGTACGGTCGGGTCGCTCTGACCCTCGGTGAAGAACGCGGTCATACTCGGCTCCGGGTGATGGTGACGGTCACGTCGTCGAAGGGGACGGTGATCGGCGCGTTCGGCTTGTGGACGCCGACCTCGACCTCCTGGACCCCGTCGTGCTTCAGGCACGCCCGGGCGATGCGTTCGGCGAGCGTCTCGATGAGGTTCACCGGCTCGCCCTCGACGATGGCGACGACCTCCTCCGCCACGATCCCGTAGTGCACGGTCTTCGCCAGGTCGTCGTCGGCCGCGGCCGGCCGGGTGTCCAGGCCGAGCGTGAGGTCCACGACGAAGGTCTGGCCCTCCTCGCGCTCATGCGGGAACACCCCGTGGTACCCACGGGCCCTGAGGCCGCGCAGCGCGACACGATCCACGCGAATCACTCCTGCAATCGTCGGACAGTGCTTTCCGGGGCTGTATCCACGGCGGCTTCGCCGCGGGCCCGGACCCCAGCCAATGTCATCCGCGTCATCCGTATGCGGTCGGCACACCGGCCACCTTCGAATCTACCTGCGGGCACTGACAGCGCTCACCCACGGAAGGCTCGGGTCCACCCTTGTACAGGCAGGGTTCACCGAGCGTTTCCCGCAGGGAACACGGTGGCTCACGGGTCGGAAGCCGCCCATACCCGCGGCCCCGTGTTCCCCATCACTCCTCGGCCCTCGCGGACCGCCTACCCACTCAGGAAGGTGAGTCGTCGCCCTCGTCGTCATCGGACTCGGTCAGGACCGGGGAGCCGTGGTGCGACCAGAGCTTCCAGCCGTCGGATGTGCGGCGGAACACATTCGTGGCGACCACCAGCTGCCCCACGAGCGGCCCCAGCTCGTCACTGCCGTCCGGCGCCGGACCCCCGCTGAGGATGTTCTCGGTGCAGGTGACGAGCGCGGTGTCACCGGTGACCGACACATGCACGTCGGTGAGGAAGAACTGGATGTACTCCGTGTTCGCCATGATCAGCGCGTACGACCGCAGCACCTCGCCGCGCCCGGTGAGGACCGGCCAGCCGGGGTGGACGCAGGAGATCACGCCGGTCTCGGCGGGGTCGTGGTACTCCTCGTCCACGTCCACGTCGGCCGGGGTCAGCCAGAGCGAGGAGAGCGTCTCGAAGTCGCCCTGTTCCATCGCCTCGTAGAAGGCCCGGTTGGCGAGTTCGACCTGTTCGACGTCGGTGTGGGAAGCGCTCACCGCTCGCGGGCCCCTTCGATGGCGCGGGTCACCCGGACCGCGTCGGCGGTCGCGCGGACCTCGTGCACCCGGACCGCCCAGGCGCCCACCTGGGCGGCCAGGGCCGACACGGCGGCCGTGGCGGCGTCCCGTTCGCGGGCGGGCGGCGGGGCGCCCTCCGGGCCCGCCAGGACCCGGCCGAGGAACCTCTTGCGGGAGGCGGCGACCAGCAGCGGGTGGCCGAGGCCGTGCAGCCGGTCGAGGTGGGCGAGGAGGGTGAGGTCGTGCTCGGCGTTCTTGGAGAAGCCGAGACCCGGGTCGACGACGACGCGGTCCGCCGCGACACCGCCCTCCAGAACGGCCTCCACGCGCGCGTGCAACTCGTCCAGCACCTCGGCGACCACGTCCTCGTAGACGCCCTTGACGTTGCCGCCCTCCAGGAAACCCCGCCAGTGCATCACCACGAAGGGGGCGCCCGCGTCGGCGACCACCGGAATCATCGCGGGATCGGCGAGGCCGCCGCTGACGTCGTTGACGAGGGCGGCGCCGGCGGCGAGGGCCTGCTCGGCGACGGAGGCTCGCATGGTGTCCACGGAGACGGTGACGCCCTCGGAGGCCAGTCCCCTCACGACGGGGATGACGCGCTTGAGCTCCTCGGCCTCGTCGACGCGGGCGGCGCCGGGACGGGTCGACTCACCGCCGACGTCCACCAGGTCCGCTCCCTCCCCCACCATGACCAGCCCGTGCTTGACCGCCGCCGTGGTGTCGAACCAGCGTCCGCCGTCGGAGAACGAGTCCGGGGTGACATTGACGACGCCCATGACCGCGCAACGATCCCACAAGGGCATTCCGGCCACCTGGCCGCGCCGGTTCTGCTTGCTCATGCGTCAAGCCTAGGCCCCCGCGGCGGGGGCGATTCGCCGCTCCCGGAGCAACAGGCCGGTCAGTGGGCCATGATGAGGCTCATCGCCTCGTTCCGGGTCGCCGCGTCCCGGAGCTGGCCGCGCACCGCCGACGTTATGGTCTTCGCGCCGGGCTTGCGGATGCCCCGCATCGACATGCACATGTGCTCGCACTCCACGACCACGATCACACCGCGCGGCTCCAGGATCTCCATCAGCGAGTCGGCGATCTGCGTCGTCATCCGCTCCTGCACCTGCGGGCGCCGGGCGTAGACGTCCACGAGCCGCGCCAGCTTCGACAGACCGGTGATCTTGCCGCTGGTGGACGGAATGTACCCGACATGGGCGACGCCCCGGAACGGCACCAGATGGTGCTCGCAGGTGCTGTACACCTCGATGTCCTTCACGAGCACCATCTCGTCGTGGCCGAGGTCGAACGTCGTGGTCAGCACGTCCTCGGGCTCCTGCCACAACCCCGCGAAGATCTCCTTGTACGCCCGCGCCACCCGCGCCGGCGTCTCCTTGAGCCCCTCCCGGTCGGGGTCCTCTCCGACCGCGATCAGCAGCTCGCGTACGGCGTTCTCGGCACGCTTCTCGTCGAACTCGCCGATGGTGCCCGCACCGTCCAGCGTCACGGGGTCGGTCATGTCGTGCCTCGCTCCTGAGCCTGCGACGCGTACGGGTTACGCGTCTCGTCTTTCGGCCATGTTCCGGTCATACCAAAATGCCGTGCCCCCCAGGCTAGAACCAGGGGGGCACGGCATCCATTCCGGGCCTGATGAGGCGGCCGGGTCCGGGAGCCGCGGCTCCCGGTGGCCGGTTCTCACCGGGTTCGGTGTCAGCTCTCCGGACTCTCCTCCGGCGTCGCGTCGACGGGCGCCTTGGCAGTGATCGCCGGCGTCGCGCCGTTGCTGCCGTTCGTCAGTGCGAGCTCCCGGGGGGAGAGCACCGGCGGACGGGTGGAGGGGGTGCGGCGGGAGGAGCCGGTCCAGGCGGGCCTGGCCGGGCGCTTGACGATGGAGGCGAAGATCTCGGCGATCTGCTCCTTGCCCAGCGTCTCCTTCTCCAGCAGCTGAAGCACCAGGTTGTCGAGGACGTCGCGGTTCTCGACCAGGATCTCCCAGGCCTCGTTGTGCGCGTTCTCGATGAGCTTCTTGACTTCCTCGTCCACGAGCGCGGCGACCTCTTCCGAGTAGTCGCGCTGGTGACCCATCTCACGTCCGAGGAATGGCTCCGAGTTGTCGCCGCCGAACTTGATGGCGCCGAGGCGCTCGGTCATGCCGTACTGGGTGACCATCGCACGGGCCAGGCTGGTGGCCTTCTCGATGTCGTTCGAGGCGCCGGTGGTCGGGTCGTGGAAGACCAGCTCCTCGGCGGCGCGGCCACCCATCATGTAGCCGAGCTGGTCAAGCATCTCGTTACGGGTGGTCGAGTACTTGTCCTCGTCCGGCAGGACCATCGTGTAACCGAGGGCGCGGCCCCGGGACAGGATGGTGATCTTGTGGACCGGGTCGGAGTTCGGCGAAGCCGCCGCGACCAGGGCGTGACCGCCCTCGTGGTACGCGGTGATCTTCTTCTCCTTGTCCGACATGATCCGGGTCCGCTTCTGCGGGCCCGCGATCACGCGGTCGATCGCCTCGTCCAGCATGTGGTTGTCGATCAGCTTCCGGTCGCTGCGGGCCGTCAGGAGCGCGGCCTCGTTCAGGACGTTGGAGAGATCGGCACCCGTCATACCGGGGGTGCGGCGGGCGACGGCCCCGAGGTCGACGTCGGGCGCGACCGGCTTGCCCTTCTGGTGGACCTTGAGGATCTCCAGACGGCCCTGCATGTCCGGGCGGTCGACGGCGATCTGGCGGTCGAAGCGGCCCGGGCGCAGCAGCGCCGGGTCGAGGATGTCCGGGCGGTTCGTCGCGGCGATGAGGATCACACCGCCCTTGACGTCGAAGCCGTCCATCTCGACGAGCAGCTGGTTCAGCGTCTGCTCGCGCTCGTCGTGACCACCGCCGAGGCCGGCGCCGCGGTGGCGGCCGACCGCGTCGATCTCGTCGACGAAGACGATCGCCGGGGCGTTCGCCTTGGCCTGCTCGAACAGGTCACGGACCCGGGAGGCACCGACACCGACGAACATCTCGACGAAGTCGGAACCGGAGATCGAGTAGAAGGGGACGCCCGCCTCGCCGGCGACGGCACGCGCCAGCAGCGTCTTGCCCGTACCGGGCGGGCCGTAGAGCAGCACACCCTTGGGGATCTTGGCGCCGACGGCCTGGAACTTGGCGGGCTCCTGCAGGAACTCCTTGATCTCGTGGAGCTCCTCGACGGCCTCGTCCGCGCCCGCGACGTCCGAGAACGTCGTCTTCGGGGTGTCCTTGGTGATGAGCTTGGCCTTGGACTTCCCGAAGTTCATGACCCGGGAGCCGCCGCCCTGCATCTGGTTCATCAGGAACAGGAAGACGACCACAATCAGGACGAAGGGGAGCAGAGACAGCAGGATTCCGACGAAAGCGTTCTGCTTGGTCGGAGAGACCGTATAGCCGTCGGGAATCTGCTTGTTCTGGAACTTGTCCTGCAGGGTGTTGGCGAGGGTGACGCCCTGGTCGCCGATGTAGCTCGCCTGGATCTTCGAGCTGCCCTCGATCTTCTGGCCGTCCTTGAGCTGAACCTTGATGGTCGACTCTTCGCCGGTGGTCAGTTTGGCTTCTTTGACCTTGTTGTCATTGATCGCCTGGACCACCTGGCCGGTGTCCACCGTCTTGTAGCCGCCGGACGAGCCGACGACCTGCATCAACACGACCACGGCAAGGACGGCCAGCACGATCCACATGACTGGCCCACGGAAGTATCGCTTCACGTCCATCCATACGGAGCGGTGTCGCCCCGTCCCTCCTGCCATAGTGAGTTTGATAAAAGACTGTTCTTCGGACGGTACCCCAGCATTGTCACCCGAAGCCGCAGGGGACTGTCGGCAATCCCGTCCTCGCATGCTTCAACGGCGCGAAACCCGCTGGGGTTCCCGAACGTCTTACGGGGGTTGTTCAGCCGCCGTAGACGTGGGGCGCGAGCGTACCGACGAACGGGAGATTGCGGTACTTCTCGGCGAAGTCGAGGCCGTAGCCCACGACGAACTCGTTGGGGATGTCGAAGCCGACCCACTCCACGTCGATGGCGACCTTGGCGGCGTCGGGCTTGCGCAGCAGGGTGCAGATCTTCAGGGACTCGGGCTCGCGTGAGCCGAGGTTGGAGATCAGCCAGGACAGGGTCAGGCCCGAGTCGATGATGTCCTCGACGATCAGGACGTGCTTGCCCTTGATGTCGGTGTCGAGGTCCTTGAGGATCCGCACCACACCCGAGGACTGGGTGCCCGCGCCGTAGGAGGACACGGCCATCCAGTCCATGGTGACCGGGGTGGACAGCGCCCGGGCGAGGTCCGCCATGACCATGACCGCGCCCTTGAGGACTCCGACGATGAGCAGGTCCTTGCCCGCGTACTCCGCGTCGATCTTCGCGGCCAGCTCGGCCAGCTTCGCGTCGATCTCTTGCTTGGTGATGAGTACCTCTTTGAGGTCGGCACCCATGTCTTTCGCGTCCACCCGCATCACTTTCGGTCGGTCGTCCCAGGGCCGCTCCCGGACGCCCGCGTCCCGTGCGGGGGCTCGGGGCCCGTGTGAGGGGCCCCTTCGGCGTCCGGTTTCAGCCTTGCCGAATCACCAGTCTGCCACCCTGCCGCTGGGCGACGACCCGGCCGGGGAGATTGATGGCCCCCTGACCGCGCCAGCCGGTGATGAGACGGTCGACCTCCTCGATGTGCCGGGCGAAGAGGGAACCCGCCGGGGCACCGGCCTCGATGGCGGCCCGGCGCAGGATGCGGCGGCGTACGGCGGGCGGCAGGGCGTAGAGCTTCGCGCACTCCAGGAGGCCCGCGGCGTCCCGGACGGCAGGCTCGGCCTGGCGGGCCCAGGTGTCGAGGGCGTCGGCGTCGTCCCGGGAGAGCTGGGCCGTACGGGCGAGGGCTTCGACGACGCCCTTGCCGAGTGCCTTCTCCAGGGCGGGCAGGCCCTCGTGGCGGAGCCTGGACCTGGTGTAGGCGGGGTCGGCGTTGTGGGGGTCGTCCCAGACGGGCAGCGACTGGACCATGCAGGCCTTGCGGGCGGTCTGGCGGTCGAGCTGGAGGAAGGGGCGGCGGTAGCGGCCGTCGGCCCCCGAGACCGCGGCCATACCGGACAGGGAGCGGATGCCGGAGCCGCGGGCGAGACCGAGCAGGACGGTTTCGGCTTGGTCGTCGCGGGTGTGGCCGAGCAGGACGGTGGTGCCGCCGTGGCGCTCCAGCGCGGCGTCCAGGGCGGCGTAGCGGGCGTCGCGGGCGGCGGCCTCGGGGCCGCCGTCACGGCCGACGGTCACGGCCACGGACTCGACCGGGTCCAGGCCGAGTTCCCGAAGGCGCAGCGCGACTTCCTCGGCGCGCAGGTCGGAGCCGGGCTGCAGACCGTGGTCGACGGTGACGCCGCCGGCGCGGATGCCGAGCTTGGGCGCCTCGAAGGCGAGGGCGGAGGCGAGCGCCATGGAGTCGGCGCCGCCGGAGCACGCCACGAGCACGAGCGGCTGCTCGTGTGCGGCGGACCGCGGGTGCGCGGAACCCGGGCGCGTGGACGCGCTGCGCCTGCCCCCCACAGGCACGGCCGCGGGGGGTACGGCCGTGGGGGGCGTGGGAGCCGGTCGTGCGCCCGTGCCGGACGGCGCGCCGGGGGTCGCGCAGGCGGGCGCGTGAAGGGTGGTGTTCGTGTGGCGTTCGGTGAGGAGGTCGTGGAGTACGCGGCGGACCGCCAGGCGTATCGCCGCGACCGCGGGGTGGGGACCCATGTCCGGTTCCCTTCATGAAATTGTCGGGGGGTGAGCCCGGGTTCGGTCACTCAGAGTGTGTAGATGGTGACAGAACCGGGCCGTTCCCCGAGCATTGCACGCCTACCCCTCGCTCACGGTCCCTCGGACGGGTGATTGGAGGGGCGTTTGCCTGCCGTCGGCCGGATTCGTTCACCACGCTCACGCGCGGCTCACGACTCCGCCTTGCGATGCACCCGCGCGATCCAGTCCGCCGGTTTGGCGATCTCCGCCTTGGTCGGCAGGGTGTTCGGGGAGGTCCACACCCGGTTGAAACCGTCCATGCCGACCTGTTCGACGACCGCCCGTACGAACCGCTCGCCGTCCCTGTACTGCCTGAGCTTGGCGTCCAGGCCCAGCAGCTTGCGCAGGGCCTGGTCCAGGCGCGAGGCACCCTTCGCGCGGCGTTGCTGGAACTTCTCGCGGATCTCGGCGACCGAGGGCACGACGGCCGGGCCGACCCCGTCCATCACGTAGTCGGCGTGGCCCTCCAGGAGGGACATGACGGCGGTCAGCCGGCCGAGGATCTCGCGCTGGGCGGGGGTCTGCACCAACTCCACGATCGAGTGACCGTCGTCGCCCACCTCTCCCTCGGGCCGACCACCCGCGAGTGACTGGGCGGCCTCGCGGATGCGCTCCAGGAAGGTCGTGGGGTCGACCTCGGTCTCCCCCAGGAACGACTGGATTTCACCCTCCAGGTGGGCCCGCAGCCAGGGGACCGCCGTGAACTGCGTCCGGTGCGTCTCCTCGTGCAGACAGACCCAGAGGCGGAAGTCGTGGGGCCGCACGTCGAGTTCGCGCTCCACGTGCACGATGTTCGGCGCGACGAGGAGCAGCCGGCCGCCGCCGTTCTCCCCCGCCGGGAGTTCGCGGGTCGCCGGGGCGAACGTCTCGTACTGGCCGAGGACCCGGGAGGAGAGGAACGACAGGAGCATGCCCAGCTCCACGCCGGTGACCTTGCCGCCGACCGCGCCCAGCACGGCCCCGCCCGGGGTGTTGCCCCGACGTTCCTGCATCTTGTCCAGCAGCGGCTTCAGCAGCTCCCGGAAGCCGGCGACGTTGGCCTGGACCCAGCCGGGTCGGTCGACGACCAGGACGGGGGTGTCGTCGCCCGTGTCGGGCAGCATCCGGGTGAAGGCACGGACGTGTCCCTCCGACGCCTTCGCGTGTCGACGGAGCTCGGCGACGATGGCCCTGGCCTCGTCGCGGCTCACCTCGGGGCCCGGCCGCACGAGCCGGGTCGCGGTCGCCACCGCGAGATTCCAGTCGACCATCTCGGCACCACCGATACGAGTCATGTTGTCAACCGTACGTGAGCGCTGCCGCTTGGGGCAGGCCGTGACAGGTGGGGGTGTCTTGGGGCCGGGGGGTACGTGCGGGTGGGTCGTGGTTGCTCGCGCAGTTCCCCGCGCCCTTTCATGGCCTGCGGCCAGTTCAAGGGGCCGCGGTCCTTGGCGGGCGAACCTCAGCGGCAGCCGCACATCGCCAGGGCTGAGGTCGCTTCGGTCAGGGCCCGCTGGGCCAGGTCCTTGTTCGCCTCTTCTGTCTCCGTGGCCAGGAAGGCGAAGGCCAGGAGGCGGCCGTCGGCGTCCACGACCGTGCCGGCGAGCGTGTTCACGTTGCTCAGGGTGCCGGTCTTGGCGCGGACGACGCCGGTGCCGGTGGCGTCGGTGGGGTAGCGGGTGCGGAGGGTGCCGGTGAAGCCGGCGACGGGGAGGCCGGTGAGGACGGAGCGGAGTTCGGGGTGGGAGGAGGCCGCGGACTCGGCGAGGAGGGTGGTGAGGAGGGCGGGGGTGAGCCGGTTGCCTCGGCTCAGGCCGCTGCCGTCTGCGAACTCGACGCCTTCGAGGGGCAGTTCGAGCGTCTTCAGCTCCTTCTTGATGGCCGCCGCGCCGCCTTCGAAGCTCGGCTGCTCACCCGTCGCGAGCGCGACCTGGCGGGCCAGGGCCTCGGCGATGTCGTTGTCGCTGTTGGTGAGCATGCGCTCGACCAGGGTCGACAGGGGTGGGGAGGAGACCGCGGCGAGTTCGTCGGCGTCCTTGGTGGCCTCGACGGAGCCCTCGGTCTTCGTCTTGATGCCCCGCTCCTCCAGGAGGTCCGCGAACTTCGCGGTCGCGACCGCCGCCGGGTTTTCGTCGCGGTCCGCCGGGCCGCTGGACGAGTCGTTGAGGCGGGCCTCGTCGGCCATGAGGGGGACGACGAGGGCGAGATTGTCGTTCTCGCCGATGGTGTGCTGCTCGGGGCCTTCGTAGAGGGAGGCGTCGTAGGTGAGGGTGATCTCGTTCAGGTGTCGCTTGTCGAGGGCGGCGGCCGTCCCGTCGGCGAGGGTGCGCAGGCTCGCGTAGCCGCCCGTGTCCTTGTGCGCGGTGAGGGTGGGGTCGCCGCCGCCGACCAGGACGACCTCGGTGGAGTCGGGCTCGAGGACCGTGCGGGTCTCGATGCGGTGGTCGGCGCCGGCCGCCGAGAGGGCCGCGGCGGCCGTGGCGATCTTGGTGGTGGAGGCGGGGGTCAGGGCGTCGTCCGCGTTCTGGTCGTAGAGCTGCTCGCCGGTCTCGACGTCCACGACGGCGGCCGCGCGGCGGGGGCCCAGGACCGAGGAGTTCAGGAACGGGTCGAGGGCGGCCGCCAGGGCGGCGGACTCGGGCGTGGAGCCCGCGCCCGAGGCGCCGCCGAGGCCGGCGAGCACGGAGCGGGCGCTGGGCGCGGGCTTGGGTGCCCCCGCCGCCGTACCGGAACCACGTCCGTGATCTGCGCCACCCTGGCTGTCGCGCGATGCCGCCCAGTCGCGCTCGGCCGTACGCTGACCGGAGGAGTCCCAGGGTCCGGCGGCGGCCACCGCCCCGGCCGAGAACACCAGCCCCAGGGTGGCCGCGCCGGCGGTGAGCTGGAGGGTCGTGAGCTTCTTCGTGTTCCTCGTGAGCTGCGAAGAGCGTGCCGTGACGGCGCTCGTGACGCGTACGACGCCGGGTTTGACCACCTGTGCGACGCGCGCGGCACCGGGCTTCACGGCGCGCGTGACGCGCGCGATCCCCGGTTTCACGCCGCGCGCGACCCGCACCACATGCGGTCTCGCGGCCCGCCAGACCTTCGGCTCCGGCACGACCACCAGCCCCTTTCGCGATCACCCACCTGCGTGAGGGACACTTAACCACCAGAACTATGTGTTGATCATGGAGGAGCCACCGGTGGAGTTCGACGTCACGATCGAGATTCCGAAGGGTTCGCGGAACAAGTACGAGGTGGACCACGAGACCGGTCGGATCCGCCTGGACCGTCGACTCTTCACCTCGACCGCCTACCCGACCGACTACGGATTCGTCGAGAACACCCTCGGCGAGGACGGCGACCCGCTGGACGCGCTGGTCATCCTGGACGAGCCGACCTTCCCGGGCTGCCTCATCAAGTGCCGTGCGATCGGCATGTTCCGGATGACGGACGAGGCCGGCGGCGACGACAAGCTGCTGTGCGTCCCGGCGACCGACCCGAGGGTGGAGCACCTGCGTGACATCCACCACGTCTCGGAGTTCGACCGCCTGGAGATCCAGCACTTCTTCGAGGTCTACAAGGACCTGGAGCCCGGCAAGTCCGTCGAGGGCGCCGACTGGGTCGGCCGCACCGAGGCCGAGGCCGAGGTCGAGAAGTCGTACCTGCGCTTCAAGGAGCAGGGCGGTCACTGACCCCGGTCTTGTTGTCGGCTGTTCTCGCGAACGGGCCGCGTGTCCCCTTGAGGG
>NZ_JBHVDX010000220.1:0-17691 GCF_042802555.1 Streptomyces sp. NPDC057474
GTCCAGTGGACCGGGGCCTTCTTTCGATCGATCTCAAGAGCGGACGACCAGGTTCGAACTGGCGACCTCAACCTTGGCAAGGTTGCGCTCTACCAACTGAGCTACGTCCGCGCTGCGCCGTGGCGCGAGGCCCACTATACCCAACCTCGCTCCCGTGCGAGACGTACCGCCGCGTGCCGGTTCTCCACCCCGAGCTTGGACACGGCCGACGACAGATAGTTCCGGACAGTCCCCTGGGACAGCGCGGCCCGCTCGGCGATCTCCGCGACAGGCGCCCCGTCGGCGGCGAATTCGAGTACCTCGGCCTCCCGCGCGGTCAGCGGGGAGTCCCCGGAGGAGATCGCGTCGGCCGCCAACTCCGGGTCCACATAACGGCTCCCCGCGTGCACGGTCCGGATGATCTCCGCGAGCCGCTGCGCGCTGACGGTCTTGGGGACGAAACCGCGCACACCCGCCTCAAGCGCCCGCTTCAGATGCCCCGGCCGACCGTGACCGGTCACGATCAGCACCCGGCAGCCCGGCAGTTCGGCCCGCAGCGATGTGGCGACCCTCACACCGTCCGCCCCCGGCATCTGCAGGTCCAGCACCGCGACATCCGGTTCGTGCGCCCGCGCCATCGCCAGCGCCTCCGGCCCGCTCGCCGCTTCCGCGACCACCACGAGGTCGTCCTCCAACGCCAGCAACGCGGCCAGCGCCCCCCGGATCAGATGCTCGTCATCGGCGAGCAACAGCCGCACGGGGCGCCCCGCCTCCGGTATGGCCGTCACGACGCGCGCTCCCTTACGGCCGCCGAGCCGGCCGCGGCCGACGCGCCCCTCGAAGCCGAGCCCGAGCCCGAGCCCGAGCCCGAGCCGGATCCGGAAACCGAGCCGGATCCCGAAGTCGAGCCCGTCGCGGAGGCCGATCCCGCCCCCGAGCCCTTCGCGGAGCCCAGTCCCCATCCCCATCCCGCCCCCGAGCCCGTCGCCCTCGCCGAGCCCCCCGCACCCAGCGGCACCCGGGCCACCACCCGGAACGCCTCCCCGCCCACGGGCCCCGCCTCCAGGGTCCCGTCCACGACCGCCAGCCGCTCCCTCAGCCCGGCCAGCCCGGACCCGGCGCCGACGGAACGTTTCGCGTTGGCGTCCCCCGTCGCGCCCTCGTCCCCCCTCGCGCCCTCGCTCCCCACCGAACCCTCGCCATCCCCGACGGCCCGTATCCCGTCGTTCTCCACGGTCAGCACCACCTGCCCCTCCGTCACCTTCAACACCACCGCGCACTGTGCGGCGTTCCCGTGCCGCAGCACGTTCGTCGTCCCTTCCCGCACCACCCAGGCGAGGGCGGACTGCACCTCGCCGGGCAGTCCGGCCGTGTCCGCCCCGTCGACCGAGCAGGCGATGCCGGCCGCCGCCAACACACCCTGCGCACCGGAGAGTTCGACACCGAGGTCGGCCTCCCGGTATCCGCGTACGACCTCCCGCACCTCGCGCTGCGACTCCTGGGCGATCCGCTGGACCTCGATCATCTGCTCGACTGCCTCGGGCCGTTCCCGGCGGGTCAGCTGGACGGCCAGCTCGCTCTTCAGGGCGATGACCGCGAGGTTACGGCCGATCACGTCGTGCAGGTCGCGACCGAAGCGGAGCCGCTCCTCGGCGACGGCGAGCCGGGCGCGGGTCTCGCGGGCGTCGTCGAGTTCGTAGACGGCCCTGAGGAGCCAGACGGAGAAGACGGAGGTGAAGGAGAGGAAGGTGGTGCCGAACAGCAGCGCCGCCAGCGTGGCCAGGACGTTGGTCCTGCTGGCCCCGACGGCGAGGGCCGAGACCCCGCTGCACGCGACGAAGGCCACGATCACGGCCAGCAGCCGCCGTCGGCTGTGTATACCGAGCGCGATGATGCCGACACCGAAGATCAGCACGCCTCCGAACAGCCCGCCCAGCGCCGTCCTGGCGTCGTCGTCGAGGGACGCGCCGTGGGCGAGGACGACCGCCACGCATCCGATCAGCGCGGTGGCGATCCCGAGCGCCCAGAGCAGGCGTACGGGCTGATCGCGGCTGCCGCGCACCCAGTCGAGCGACCGGGCGACCGCGACCGAGGAGAGCGCGGCGTGTGCGCACACCAGGGCGAAGTACCAACCGGAGAAACCCAGCGGCACATGGCCGAAGAGCGGTACCCCGAACCCGCCGACCTCGATCAACGGGAACGAGTGGAACGACCACCGCGTGTAGGTCTCCACCTTCGCGGGCGTGCTCTTCCCCCGCCACCATGCCCCCGGCCCCCGCATGGCTCAACTCCCCTCATCGGCGCGGTTCCCAGCGGAACCACCGTCGTACAGCAAACACCGCGAGCACGGTCCAGGCCAGCGCGGTGGCGACGGCGCCCAGGGCGTCGTACGCGGACAGGTCGCCCGTCCAGCCGCCGCGCACCAGCGTGATGACGGGGCTGAGCGGCAGCAGTTCGCAGACGGACGCCACGCGGTCGGGCAGTACTTCGAGCGGCACGGTGATGCCCGACCCGAGCAGCGACACGAACATCACCGGCAGGCTCGTGACCTGCGCACTCTCGGCGGTGCGGCTGAAGCTCGCGGTGACCGCCGCCAGCGCCACGCACAGGACGACACCGAGCAGCACACCCAGCACGGCCAGGTGGGCCGCGGGCGGCGCCCCCATGTCCAGCAGGACCGTGCAGCCGACCGCGAGGACCACGCACTGCGCGAGCCCGATGCCGACGGCGGGCAGCGCGGCCCCGACCAGGATCTCCCGGTCGCGCAGCTCACCGGTCCGCAGCCGCTTCAGGACGAGTTCCTCGCGGCGTACGACATAGATGTTGGTCAGGGCGGCGTAGATGGCGAAGAGCAGAGAGAAGCCGATGGAGGCGGGGAGCATCACCGTCCCGACGCTCAGCCCGGCCTCCCCCAGGTCCATCTGGTCCGTCGCCGACCGGACACTGAGCGGCAGCAGCAGCGGTATGAACAACGCCGTGACCAGCGTGGCCCGGCTGCGCCCGAGGAGCGTCAGCTCGGCGCGGGCGAGCGCGGTCATCCGGCCCCTGAGGGTCGTCGTCCCGGCCGCCACGACGGGCGCCACGCCCGCCTCCGCCGCCGTACCCGTCGCACCTGTGGTCGTGCTCATGCCGCCACCCCGTTCTCGCGCGATCCCTTGCCCGTACGCGTGCCCTTGCCCGAACGGGATTCCGTGCCCGTACGGGAATCCGCACCCGCACGCGCTGCCTCCGCCGCCGACTCCCGGGCGATCCGTAGGAACGCCTCCTCCAGCGAGGCCGACCGGACCTCAAGACGCCTCAGCTCGACCCGTGCCCGCTCGGCCCACAGCAGCAGCCCGGTGGCCGCCCGCTGGAGTTCCTTCGTGCGCAGCACCACCACGCGGTCGTGCTCCTCGTGCCCGGTGACGCCCAGTTCGCCGAGCGGCGGCAGGTCGCCCAGGAAGTACCCGGCGGGCAGTTCGAAGGAGATGCGGGACGGCTGGGAGGCGGTCACCTCGGCCGGGGTGCCGGTCGCGGCGACGCTGCCTTCGTGGAGGATGGCGAGCCGGTCGGCCAGGCCCTCCGCCTCCTCCAGGTAGTGCGTGGTGAGCAGCACGGTCGTACCCCCGTCGCGCAACTCCCGTACCAGCTGCCACGTGTCCTGGCGGCCCTCCGCGTCGAGCCCGGTCGTCGGCTCGTCCAGGAAGAGGACCTCGGGGCGCCCGAGGAGCGCGAGCGCCAGGTCGAGGCGCCGCTTCTCGCCCCCGGACAACTGCTTGACCCGTACGCCGGCCCGTCGCGCGAGGCCGACGAGCTCCAGCGCCTCCCCGACGGGTCGCGCTCCGCTGGTGCAGCCGGCCCACATCCGTACCGTCTCCGCGACGGTCAGCTCGGACGGGAAGCCGCCCTCCTGCAGCATCACGCCGATCCGGGGGCGTACGGCCGCGCGCTCCTCGTGGGGGTCGTGCCCGAGGACCCGCACCCGGCCGCCGGACGGCGGCGCGAGTCCCTCCAGCAGCTCGACCGTCGATGTCTTGCCCGCGCCGTTGGTGCCCAGGAGCGCGAAGAGTTCTCCCCGGCCCACGGAGAACGTGATCCCCCGCACGGCCTCGTAACCGCCCCCGTACACGCGCCGCAGGTCAGTGACCTCAATCACGTCCTCGTGCCCGTTCGTTTCCATGCCTTCAGCGTCTCGGCGCGATGGGCCGTTCGGCAGTGCGCGGTGTCATCACTCGGTATGACAAATGTCAGACGTGGGATAGGGCGGAGGGAACACGAAGAAGGCCCCGGTCCAGTGGACCGGGGCCTTCTTTCAAGAGCGGACGACCAGGTTCGAACTGGCGACCTCAACCTTGGCAAGGTTGCGCTCTACCAACTGAGCTACGTCCGCATCGCCTCCGACCGGCTCCCACCGATCGGCGCAAGGACTACTTTACCTGATCCACAACAGTGGTCGGTAAGCGATCCAGAGCGGGTGACAGGAATTGCACACTGCGCCTTCCCTCTGGAAGAGGGATGTTCTGCTACTGAACTACACCCGCGTGACTCCGGTGAGCCAGGCTTTTCGGCCTTGCCCCTCGGCGTGCTCCAGACTCTAGCTGATCCGCCGGGGGGCAACGCAAGTCGGTTGTCCCCCGGGTCCAAGTCGGCCGCCCCCGGGGCCCGCTGACGAACCCTGAGGACCGGCCGACGGAAGTGCGCCTACTGCGCCTCGGCGAACGCCTCGTAGACCCTCTTGGGGATCCGGCCGCGCGCGGGGACCTCCAGCTTGTTGGCCTGGGCCCAGGCGCGGACGGCCGCCGGGTCCGGGGCGACCTGGGTCTGCTTGTACGCCTTGCCCGACCTCGACCGCTTGCGGCCGGCGTCCACGTAGGGCGCGAGCGCCTTACGCAGTTTCTTGGCATTGGCTTCGTTCAGGTCGATCTCGTACGACTTGCCGTCGAGTCCGAAGGCGATCGTCTCCGCCGCTTCCGAGCCGTCGATGTCGTCGGAGAGAGTGACCACGACACGCTGCGCCACGAATATCGGTCCCTTCGTGCGACATCTCTCCGTTGACGTGCCCTGACGTCAGGAAGATGTCGGCTGTCCGGCTGTTATTTGGGCAAAGTATCGGCTATTGCCAATTCATTTGTACAGTGCCCGGCATTGCAATGTGAAGACAGACTTAATCCGCCCGCGTGTCCCCCGCGCAATAGGGTTCCGGGATCTTTCCCAGAAGTTTTCGTGAGGGTGATCGCCCGATACCGGATCGTGACCGCCGTCACCCGGAATCACTGTAGTTTCCTACGAATCTACCCGCGTAGAAATTTCGTACGGGTAGTCTGAAGGAACCTGCTCAGCACCACACACCGGGAGTGCCAGTGGCACGCGTCGTAGTCGACGTCATGCTCAAGCCGGAGATCCTCGACCCCCAGGGCCAGGCGGTGCAGCGCGCGCTGCCGCGCCTCGGTTTCGAGGGCGTCTCCGACGTACGTCAGGGAAAGCGATTCGAACTGGAAGTTGACGGACCGGTGGACGGCGCCGCGCTCGCCCGCATCCATGAACTGGCGGAATCCTTCCTCGCCAACACCGTGATCGAGGACTTCACCGTCAAGGTCGAGGAAGTCGCGGAGGCAGGAAAGTGACCGCTCGTATTGGCGTCGTCACATTTCCCGGCAGCCTCGACGATCGGGACACGCAGCGCGCGATCAGGCTCGCCGGTGCCGAACCCGTCGCTCTCTGGCACAAGGACAAGGACCTGAAGCAGGTCGACGCCGTGGTGCTGTGCGGTGGTTTCTCCTACGGTGACTATCTGCGTGCCGGTGCCATCGCGCGCTTCTCCCCGGTGATGGAGACCGTGATCGAGCAGGCGAAGTCGGGAATGCCGGTCCTCGGCATCTGCAACGGCTTCCAGATCCTCACCGAGGCCCACCTGCTCCCCGGTGCGATGCTCGGCAACGACCACCTCCACTTCATCTGCCGCGACCAGAAGCTGCGGGTGGAGAACGCGGAGACCGCCTGGACGACCGACTACACGGCCGGCCAGGAGATCCGCATCCCGCTGAAGAACATGGACGGCCGGTACGTCGCCGACGAGTACACGCTCGACAAGCTGGAGGCGGAGGGCCGGGTCGCGTTCCGTTACGTCGTCGGTGGCGACGCCACCGACGGATGCGGCAACCCGAACGGCTCGCTCCGCGACATCGCCGGCATCTCGAACGAGGCCGGGAACGTCGTGGGCCTCATGCCGCACCCGGAGCACGCCGTGGAGCCGCTGATCGGCACCGGCCGCACCGACGGCCTCCCCTTCTTCACCTCGATCCTCAAGAAGCTGGTCAACGCATGAGCCGGACGCCTCTGGACACGGTCGAGCACGCGGCCGCGACCCCCGACGTCGAGCTGCCCTGGGCCGAACTGGGCCTGAAGAAGGACGAGTACGAGCGGGTCGTGGAGATCCTCGGCCGCCGCCCGACCGGCGCCGAGCTCGCCATGTACTCCGTCATGTGGTCCGAGCACTGCTCGTACAAGTCCTCCAAGGTCCACCTCCGCCAGTTCGGCGAGAAGGCCCCGCACTCCGACGCCCTCCTCGTCGGCATCGGCGAGAACGCCGGCGTCGTCGACGTCGGCCAGGGCTACGCGGTCACCTTCAAGGTCGAGTCGCACAACCACCCCTCGTACGTCGAGCCCTACCAGGGCGCGGCCACGGGTGTCGGCGGCATCGTCCGCGACATCATCGCGATGGGCGCCCGCCCGGTCGCGGTCGTGGACCCCCTGCGCTTCGGCGCGGCGGACCACCCCGACACCAAGCGCGTCCTCCCGGGCGTCGTCGCCGGCATCGGCGGCTACGGCAACTGCCTGGGCCTGCCGAACATCGGCGGCGAGGTCGTCTTCGACGCCTGCTACCAGGGCAACCCGCTGGTCAACGCCGGTGCCATCGGCGTCATGCGGCACGAGGACATCCACCTCGCCAAGGCCTCCGGCGCCGGCAACAAGGTCATCCTCTACGGGGCCCGCACGGGCGGCGACGGCATCGGCGGCGCCTCGATCCTCGCCTCCGAGACCTTCGACGACGCCAAGCCCTCCAAGCGCCCCGCCGTCCAGGTCGGCGACCCCTTCCAGGAGAAGCTCCTCATCGAGTGCACCCTGGAGGCGTTCAAGGAGAAGCTGGTCGTCGGCATCCAGGACCTCGGCGCGGCCGGGCTCTCCTGCGCCACGTCCGAGCTGGCCTCGAACGGCTCCGGCGGTATGCGCGTCACCCTCGACGACGTACCCCTGCGTGACTCGACGCTCTCGCCCGAGGAAATCCTCATGAGCGAGTCGCAGGAACGCATGTGCGCGGTCGTCGAGCCGGAGAAGGTCGACCGCTTCCTCGAGATCTGCGACAAGTGGGACGTCATCGCCACCGTCATCGGTGAGGTCACCGACGGCGATCGCCTGGAGATCTACTGGCACGGCGGCAAGATCGTCGACGTCGACCCCCGCACGGTCGCGCACGACGGCCCGGTCTACGAGCGCCCGTACGCCCGCCCCGAGTGGCAGGACGCGCTCCAGGCGGACGACGCGAACAAGCTGCCCAGGCCCGCGACTTCGAAAGAACTGAAGCAGCAGGTCCTGGCACTGGTGGCGTCCCCGAACCAGGCCTCCAAGCAGTGGATCACGTCGCAGTACGACCACTTCGTGCAGGGCAACACGGTGCTCGCCCAGCCCGAGGACTCGGGCATGATCCGCATCGACGAATCGACCGGCCTCGGCGTCGCCATCGCGACGGACGGCAACGGCCGGTACGCGAAGCTGGACCCCTACCACGGCGCGCAGTTGGCCCTGGCGGAGGCGTACCGCAATGTCGCCACCACCGGCGCCAAGCCCCTCGCCGTCTCCGACTGCCTGAACTTCGGCTCGCCCGAGGACCCGGCGGTCATGTGGCAGTTCGCCGAGGCCGTACGCGGTCTGGCGGACGCCTGCCAGCAGCTGGGCACCCCGGTGACCGGCGGCAACGTCTCCCTCTACAACCAGACGGGCGAGGTGGCCATCCACCCCACCCCGGTCGTCGCGGTTCTCGGCGTCATCGACGACGTCGCCCGGCGCACGCCGGTCGCCTTCCAGGAGGAGGGCCAACTGCTCTACCTGCTCGGCGACACCCGTGAGGAGTTCGGCGGCTCGGCCTGGTCCCAGGTCGTCCACGACCACCTCGGCGGTCTGCCCCCGCAGGTCGACCTGGAGCGTGAGCGCCTGCTGGCCGAGATCCTGATCTCCGCCTCCCGCGACGGCATGATCGACTCCGCGCACGACCTTTCCGACGGAGGCCTCGTCCAGGCGGTCGTGGAGTCGGCCCTGCTCGGCGGCAAGGGCGCCCGCCTGATCGTCCCCGACGGTCTGGACGCCTTCACCTTCCTGCTGTCGGAGTCGGCCGGCCGCGCCGTCGTGGCCGTCCCCCGCTCCGAGGAACTCCGCTTCAACGACATGTGCGGCGCCCGGGGCCTGCCCGCGACCCGTATCGGTGTCGTGGACGGTGACTCGGTGGAGGTCCAGGGCGAGTTCACGCTCCCCCTGGAGGAGCTGCGCACCGCGCACGAGGGCACGATCCCGGCGTTGCTGGCGTAGTCCCCGGTACGACGGAGCCCCGCCCGGATCGACGTCTCGGGGCGGGGCTCCTTCGGTTCTGGATCAGCGGACGTAGGTCTTGAGGATCTCCGTGTCGAGTTCGATACCGACCGGATCAGGGAGGGACACCCTCTCGCCGAACTTCGCGGTGTGCACGTCACGGTAGCCGCCGACCAGCGGGTCGGGGCTGCTGTGCACGGTGACTGTGCATGAGTCCCGGTCGATCAGCAGGTACAGCGGGATCCCGGACTGCCCGTAAGCGGCCGGCTTCTCATGCCGGTCCCGCCGGTCGGTGTCCGAGTCGTACGAGGTGACCTCGACGACCATGAGGGTCCCGCGGGGATCGGCCCACTCGCCGTGCCCCGCGAAGTGCGCCTCGGGCGCGACCACCGCGTCCGGCTTCGCTCTGCCCTGCCGATACGTATCGACTCGCAGCCCCTGGGCCTGGTACACGTCCAGGTCGGGCCTTGACTGCATACACCGCCGGGTCAACCAGGACACGATCGTGCTGTGGTCCCCGTCTGTCACCTGCTTGACTCCGATCCGTCCGTTGATGAACTCCAACGTGACGGTCTCGGGAGCGGCGGAAGCGATCGTTTCGAACTCCTCCACCGACATCTGAGACGTGCGCTCGACCATAACCATCATGTTGCCCCCCTTTCCAGGTGAAGGCCAGTGTCACCAGGGTTTCGGCGGCGCGAGGCGCACTTCGCCGCCGATCACACCTTCGGGCGACTTTCGAACTCCGGGGCGCAGGACGCCTAGGCTCGCCCCGTGCCTCCCGCCAGGAAACGCCCCCGCACCTACGACCCCGCCAAGACCCGCAAGGCCGTGCTGGCCCAGTTCGGGAACGTACGGGAGGCCGTGGGCGCCCTCACCGCCGAGCAGCTCGCACTGCCGACCCGGCTCGGGGAGTGGGCCGTGCGGGACCTGGCCGCGCACATCACCATGGCCGTGGAGAGCGTCAGCCGGGCTCTGGAGCGGCCCGAGCCCCTGAAGGCCGAGCTGAACCCCCTGGACTACGCCTCCGCGACCGCCACCTTCGCCGGCGCCATCGCCGAGGACAGCCGCGGCCTGGCCGAGGCCGACCCCGACGTCACCGCCCTCTACACCCAGGTCGGGCGACGGATCACCGACGCCCTCGCCGCCGCCCCGCAGAGCCGGGTCGTCGACACCCGCGCCGGCGGCATGCTGCTCGACGACTACCTGCTCACCCGCACGATCGAACTCGTCGTCCACACCGACGACCTGAACGCCGCCGTTCCCGGCCTTGACGTCCCGTACGACCGGCACGCCCTGGCCACCTGCGTCCGGCTGCTGGCCGACACCCTCGCCGCGCGGGCGCCCGGCGGCTCGACCGAGGTGCGGATACCGCCGTACGCCGTCGTGCAGTGCGTGGAGGGGCCGAGGCATACCCGGGGCACCCCGCCGAACGTCGTCGAGACCGACCCGCTGACCTGGATCCGTCTCGCCACCGGCCGTCTGGAGTGGGCCGCGGCCCTGGACGACGCCAAGGTCAGCGCGAGCGGCGAGCGGGCCGATCTCAGTGCGCTGCTGCCCCTGATGAGCTGATCCGGAGCCCGAAAACCCGGTGGAACCACCCACACACCCCACCCGTCCCACCGCCATGGACAAGCGACTGACCCTCACCGCCCTGGCCCTGGCCCTGCTCCCGCTTCCGCTGCTCGCGGCGTGCGGTACCGAATCGGCCGGCGACTCCGGCAGCGGCAACGTCGGCTCCGACACCACCAAGGCCTCGGTCACCGGCGTCCGCTGGAAGGTCGACAGCCTCACCGTGGGCGGGAAGACCGAACAGGCCCCCGACGGCGCGTATCTGAAGATCGCCGACAACGGCGAGGTCGACGGCAACTACGGCTGCAACACCTTCGGCTCGACCGCCGCGTTCAAGGACGACGGCATCGACTTCGAGGCCGCCCGCTCCACCGAGATGGCGTGCGACGACGTCCGGATGCAGTTCGAGAAGAGCTTCGCCCGCACCCTCGACACCGAGAAGTTCACTGCCGGGACGACCGACGACGGCAAGCTCACCCTCACCACCGGCGACGGCGACACCGTCGAGCTGACCGAGGAGAAGCTCACCCCGCTGTACGGCACGAAGTGGCTGATCGATTCCCTCATGGCCCACCGCGTCTCCACCTCGCTCCCCGAGGCAGCACGGGGCAAGGCATGGTTCACCCTCGACAAGAAGGCGGGCACGCTGCGCGGAAGCGTCGGCTGCAACGACATCTCCGCGAAGGCCACGGTGAGCGAGAACACGATCACCCTCGGCAATCCGCGGACCACCCGCAAGGTGTGCTCCGACTCACTCATGGCCGCCGAGCGGAGCTTTCTGGAGATTTTCAACGGCACGGTGGAGTATCGAATCGATCACTTCGCCATCACGCTGACCAGCGAAAACGACGCGGGCATCGGTGCCGTCGCCGACAAGTGACGTGAGGCGGCCCGTAGTCGGGGACCGGGGCGGTCGAGATCACCGGATTCGGACCGGTGCGCGATCTCGCCTACACTCGGTTGTGTGCCACGTGGTGACGGACGACTCAACCACGACCTTCTCCCCGGCGAGAAAGGCCCCCAGGACGCGTGTGGCGTCTTCGGTGTCTGGGCCCCGGGTGAAGAGGTCGCCAAGCTCACGTACTTCGGGCTCTACGCCCTCCAGCATCGGGGCCAGGAATCCGCGGGTATCGCGGTCAGCAACGGCTCCCAGATCCTCGTCTTCAAGGACATGGGCCTCGTTTCCCAGGTCTTCGACGAGACCTCGCTCGGTTCGCTCCAGGGTCACATCGCGGTCGGTCACGCCCGCTACTCGACCACCGGTGCCTCCGTGTGGGAGAACGCTCAGCCGACCTTCCGTGCCACCGCGCACGGCTCCATCGCGCTCGGCCACAACGGCAACCTGGTCAACACCGCCCAGCTCGCCGAGATGGTTGCCGACCTGCCCAAGCAGGAGGGCCGTACGCCGCGCGTGGCGGCCACCAACGACACCGACCTGCTCACCGCACTCCTCGCGGCCCAGGTCGACGAGGACGACAAGCCGCTGACCATCGAGGAGGCCGCCCACACGGTCCTCCCGAAGGTGCGCGGCGCCTTCTCGCTCGTCTTCATGAACGAGCACACCCTCTACGCCGCCCGTGACCCGCAGGGCGTCCGCCCGCTGGTCCTCGGTCGGCTGGAGCGCGGCTGGGTCGTCGCCTCCGAGTCCGCCGCCCTCGACATCTGCGGCGCGTCCTACGTCCGCGAGATAGAGCCGGGCGAGTTCATCGCCATCGACGAGAACGGCCTACGCAGCTCCCGATTCGCGGAAGCGAAGCCCAAGGGCTGTGTCTTCGAGTACGTGTACCTGGCCCGGCCGGACACCGACATCGCCGGCCGGAACGTGTACCTCTCCCGCGTGGAGATGGGCCGCAAGCTGGCCAAGGAAGCCCCCGTGGACGCCGACCTGGTCATAGCGACCCCGGAGTCCGGCACCCCCGCCGCCATCGGGTACGCGGAGGCCTCGGGCATCCCGTTCGGTGCGGGTCTGGTGAAGAACGCGTACGTCGGACGTACGTTCATCCAGCCCTCCCAGACGATCCGCCAGCTCGGCATCCGCCTGAAGCTGAATCCGCTGAAGGAAGTCATCAAGGGCAAGCGTCTGGTGGTCGTCGACGACTCGATCGTCCGCGGCAACACCCAGCGCGCGCTGGTCCGGATGCTCCGTGAGGCGGGCGCCGCCGAGGTCCACATCCGGATCTCCTCCCCGCCCGTGAAGTGGCCCTGCTTCTTCGGCATCGACTTCGCCACCCGCGCCGAGCTCATCGCCAACGGCATGACGATCGACGAGATCGGCACCTCCCTGGGCGCCGACTCGCTCTCGTACATCTCCCTCGACGGCATGATCGAGGCGACCACCATCGCCAAGCCGAACCTCTGCCGTGCCTGCTTCGACGGCGAGTACCCGATGGAGCTGCCGGACCCCGAGCTGCTCGGCAAGCAGCTCCTGGAGACCGAGCTGGCGGCAGGCCCCGCCGCCACGGCCGCGGCCGACGCGATCCGTCGCCCGTAAGACTGCCCGTAGACAGCCGGTAACACCTGCTTACCCGCGCTCATCTGCAGTACGACACGAAAGTTCTCACCGTCATGTCTGAGACAACTGGTGCCAGCTACGCAGCTGCTTCTTACAAAACAGCAGGTGTCGACATCGAGGCGGGCGACCGCGCCGTAGAGCTGATGAAGGAGTGGGTGAAGAAGACGCAGCGCCCCGAGGTCCTCGGCGGCCTCGGCGGTTTCGCCGGCCTCTTCGACGCCTCCGCCCTCAAGCGCTACAAGCGCCCGCTGCTCGCCTCCGCCACGGACGGCGTCGGCACGAAGGTCGACATCGCCCGGCAGCTCGGCGTGTACGACACCATCGGCCACGACCTGGTCGCGATGGTGATGGACGACATCGTGGTGTGCGGCGCCGAACCGCTGTTCATGACCGACTACATCTGTGTCGGCAAGGTCCACCCCGAGCGGGTCGCCGCCATCGTCAAGGGCATCGCCGAGGGCTGTGTCCTCGCGGGCTGCGCCCTCGTCGGCGGCGAGACCGCCGAGCACCCCGGCCTCCTCGGCCCGGACGACTTCGACGTCGCAGGCGCCGGCACGGGCGTGGTCGAGGCGGAGCACCTGCTCGGCCCGGATCGTATCCGTACGGGTGACGCGGTGATCGCCATGGCGGCCTCCGGCCTTCACTCGAACGGGTACTCGCTCGTCCGCCACGTCCTCCTCAACCAGGCCGGTCTCTCCCTGGACGCCGAGATCGCCGAACTCGGCCGCACCCTCGGAGCGGAGCTCCTGGAGCCCACCAAGATCTACTCGCTGGACTGTCTGGCCCTCACCCGCACCACCGAGGTCCACGCCTTCAGCCACGTCACCGGCGGCGGCCTCGCGGCCAACCTGGCCCGCGTGATCCCCGACACCCTCCACGCCACGGTGGACCGCTCCACCTGGGCCCCGGCTCCGATCTTCGACCTGGTCGGCAAGACGGGTCAGGTCGAGCGCCTGGAGCTGGAGAAGACCCTGAACATGGGCGTGGGCATGATCGCCATCGTCCCCCAGGAGTCCGCAGACGTGGCCCTGACAACCCTGGCCGACCGAGGCGTCGAGGCCTGGGTGGCAGGCGAGATCACCGACCGCAACGACCACACCATGGGCGCGGAAATGGTGGGCGACTACGCGCAAGCCTGACGGCGAAGCGCCCCTTTTGGGCCGAAGGCCCAAAAGGGGCGCGGAGAACTGCGCGAGCAACCACAACCAACCCGCAGCCGCAAAACGACAGTGGACGCCGAGCTATCAGGCGCCCCCGCCACTAGCGGAGCGGAACCGCACAAAACCCGGTCCGGCGGTGGAAACCCACCCGGACCGGGCAAGCGCAGCGTTACGGCGTCAAGCTCCGCGACGATGCGACGCGGGACCGGACTCGTCGTCCTCGTCCTCATCGTCGTCGTTGTAGAGATCCGCGTACTGGGAGTACGGGTCGTCGTCGTCTTCGTCATCCTCGAACGGCTCGCCATTCGGCGGCTGGCTCGAAGTCGAAGCGCCCAGCTCATTGGCCAGACGCGACAGATCAGTCCCGCCGCTGCTGTACTTCAGCTGGCGGGCGACCTTCGTCTGCTTGGCCTTTGCCCGGCCGCGCCCCATGGCTCGACCCCCTCGGATACGGGGCTCGGTGGCCCCAGAGTCTTGACACGCGTTCATGATCTGGAACGGGCTCTCCGTGGAGAGACCGGTCCGTAGGGCTTCCACGGTACCTGAGCCCACGCCCATACGGTACGCCGCCCGCAGGACGTGCCCGTGCCCAGAACCTGCGAGGAGCCCCGTCCTCGCTGGTCAACCGCGATTTTAACCCTTTCTCGGCGAGCGACCCGCCGACAGAAGTGAGAGTTCTCTCCAAAGCCGCCGACGGGTACCGGCCGACGCCGCGCGAACGCGGTGCGGCGCCTTCGCGCAGGCTCAGAGACCGCGCCCCGCGGTCGCCTCGTGCATCCGCTGCTCGGCGATCCGGTCGGCCGCGGCGGCCGGCGGAATACCATCCGCCTTCGCACGTGCGAATATTGCTAGCGTGGTGTCGTAGATCTTCGCGGCCTTGGCCTTGCACCGCTCGAAGTCGAACCCGTGGAGCTCGTCGGCGACCTGGATGACCCCGCCGGCGTTCACCACGTAGTCCGGCGCGTAGAGGATCCCGCGGTCGGCGAGGTCCTTCTCGACACCGGGGTGCGCGAGCTGGTTGTTGGCCGCGCCGCACACCACCTTGGCGGTGAGGACGGGCACGGAGTCGTCGTCGAGGGCCCCGCCGAGCGCGCAGGGGGCGTAGATGTCGAGCCCTTCGGTCCGGATGAGCGCGTCGGTGCGGTCGACAGCGGTGACCCCCTCAGGGTGCCGGTCGAGGATCCGCCGGACGGCGTCCTCTCGCACGTCCGTGATCACGATCTCGGCGCCCTCCGCCCGCAGATGCGTCACGAGGTGGTGCCCGACCTTGCCGACGCCCGCGATACCGACTCTGCGACCGCGCAGCGACGGGTCGCCCCACTGATGCTGCGCGGAGGCCCGCATGCCCTGGTAGACGCCGAAGGCGGTCAGGACGGACGAGTCGCCCGCGCCGCCGTTCTCGGGGGACCGGCCCGTCGTCCAGCGGCACTCGCGTGCCACGACGTCCATGTCGGCGACGTACGTGCCGACGTCGCACGCGGTGACGTACCGGCCGCCCAGCGAGGCCACGAACCGCCCGTAGGCGAGCAGCAGCTCCTCGCTCTTGATCCGGTCGGGATCGCCGATGATGACGGCCTTGCCGCCGCCGTGGTCGAGACCGGCCATGGCGTTCTTGTACGACATCCCGCGCGCGAGGTTCAGCGCGTCGGCGACGGCCTCCGCCTCGGTCGCGTACGGGTAGAAGCGCGTGCCGCCGAGAGCGGGGCCCAGCGCGGTGGAGTGGATGGCGATGACGGCCTTGAGGCCGCTGGCCCGGTCCTGGCAGAGCACGACTTGCTCGTGACCGCCCTGGTCCGACTGGAACAGGGTGCGCAGGACGCCGTCAGATACTTCGGTCACTGTGGTGACTCCTGGGTAAGAAGCGGCGGTGGGTGACAGGCTCCCGTACGGGTGGCGGGGTCTGTGAGCATGAGATTAGAGCCTGCGTCCGCCCGACAGCGGCGCAGCCTCAGGATCACCCCACTCCCGGAGTACGGACGTGGTGCGATCCGCACAGTTTTCCGGCCCGCCCGTGTGCGGGTTCGGCAGGTTTCCCCGGTGGCTGCCGGGGGAGGGAGCAGGCGTGCCCAAGGTGTCCTCGGTGATCGTCCCGTACGCGTCCTACCTTCGCGTGTACGAGCCACTGGCGGCCTTCCCCGAGCCCGAGCGCGGCCACTGGACCCGCTACGCCCGGCGCACCGACCGGCCCTCCTACCAGGACGAGCTGCGCCGCTCGCTGGCCGATCTGCTGCCGACCCCGCCCGTCCCGGTGCCGGTGCACGAGAGCGGCGACGCCTTCGTGCTGGACGTCGACGGGGTGGTCTGTGTCTGCCCCTGGCGGACCCGGCTGCGCGGCTGGCAGGCGCTCGGAGATCTGGCCGAGGAACTGCCCGCCCCGGTCCTGGACTCGGTGCTGCCGCCGCTGGTGCGCCACCAGGCGAGCCAGGACTACGAGCGCTGGATGGCCGGCAACCCCGACGCCCGGCCGTGGATCCGCACCGCGACCTGGCAGGTGCCGCTGAACTGGTTCGTCCTCGTCTCGGACGAGGAGCGGACGTATGAGAAGGGCTCTGGCGAGATCTCGCCGGTGCTTCGCTATCGCACTCCCATGGTGGAGGCCCGGCGGCGCGTGGCGCGCGGGCTGCGGGCCCTGCGGAACGCCATCGACGAGGGGCCGCTCATCGACGGTCTGATCGACGTGGGCCGCTGGCTGGAGGAGTTCCATCCGCGCTCGCTCGTCGAGCTGGACTACGGCGGCCTCGTGCACGTCCTGCCCGCCGCCGAGCTGGACGGCGACCACTCCGCCGCCGACGTCGCCGAGGGCATCGAGGCCCTCCGCGGCGGGGACGGCCTCGCCGCCGGGGAGGCGTACGGGCGGCTGGTCGAGCGCTGGCGGGCGGTACGGGACCGGCGCTCGGCGAACTGAACCGGGCCGAACCGGTTGAACCGACTCAACCTCTCAGCCGTACTTGTGACTAGTGGGGCCAGTGGGAAAAGGCTTTCCACAAAAGCTGAAGCATGGTGAACTGTCCACCCTTGGCCCAAGCTTGACGCATCGAAGTTCCACAGGAGCGTCATCATGGGACGTAGGTCCCGATCCGGGCTTTTGTGTCAAGCAGCCGCCAAGCGTGACGGATTGCACTTACGCGGGCCTTGCCTCTTACGCGCCTCCTCGTGTCAAAATAGGACAAGGAGCCCGGGGGAGGCTCCTTCTGCCCGCGTATGGGTGGAATCTCAGCATTGCACGCTATTGGGGGGTCTTGTGACTCCTGCACGCCACTGTGACTGATCGTCACAGTGGCGTGACTGTCCGCTATGGCATGGTCCATCGGCATCCGTCGCTGATGAACACCTGGGAGGGCAATTCCATCGGTTTGGCCGACGAGGCTGGACAGATGGTGTAGTTGTAGTGCCGAGGACAAGCCGTTCGTCCTATAACCGACTCGACTCGCGTCCGCCATTTCGGGCAACGCGGGTCAAGGTGCAGAATTTAGAGGAAAGAACCGAGATGGTTCGGTTCTCCCGAGGAGGCCGCTCATGACCGCTCGCACCCCTGATGCCGAGCCGCTGCTGACCCCGGCTGAGGTCGCCACCATGTTCCGTGTCGACCCCAAGACGGTCACGCGGTGGGCGAAGGCCGGCAAGCTCACGTCCATCCGCACGCTCGGCGGACACCGCCGTTACCGCGAGGCTGAGGTCCGCGCACTGCTCGCGGGCATTCCGCAGCAGCGCAGCGAGGCCTGAACAATCGCATGACAGGGCATTTCGGCTGGTCTCCCAATCGGCCGGGTGCCTGAAAGCACCGCTCAAGCAGCTCCAAAAACGACGCGGGTTCTGCCCCAACAGTCCCCACGCCCGAGCCACACAGAACTTTCCGGGAGGCCCAGGCCTCCTGGGCATCGTCAGGCAAGCAACAAGGGTGCGTCGTAG
>NZ_JBHVDX010000221.1:0-17260 GCF_042802555.1 Streptomyces sp. NPDC057474
GGCTCGTCATGGCCCGCGCCTCCCACCGGGGTCGGCTACCGCGCCCCGAGCGCGGCGAGCGTGGCGTCGAGATCCGCGGGGCGCGGGCGGTTGTGCGGCAGCTTGCTCAGGATCGCCGCCATGCCGCAGGTGTCGGTGAGCGCGGCGAAGACGAGGCCGCCCGCGACCCCCGCCGACAACAACTCCCAGGCCGGGTGCAGCAGGCCGAGACCCAGCCCGACGAGTACGAGCGCACCGGCGGTGAACCGCACCTGACGCTCCATGGCCCAGGTGGCCCGCGCGCCACCGGACGGGCGGTGCAACTCGTGACCACCGGCCGCCCAGGCGTTCGTACCGCCGGTGAGGTCGGCCGCCGTGACGCCGTGCTCGGCGAGGAGCGCGCAGGCCTTCTCGGAGCGGGCGCCCGACCTGCAGACCACCAACAGTTCGGCGTCGGACTCCTTGAGGACGGGCAGCGCGCGCTCCAACTGGTCGAGCGGGACGTTCAGGGCGCCGGGCAGATGCCCGGAGGCATACTCGCCGGGGGTGCGGACATCGACGACGGTCAGCTCGGACAGCCGCTCGCGGGCCTGGTCGATGCCGAGGGAATGGGGAGCGAGGGGAGTGCACATGGTGGCCTGCGTTCCTTTCCTGCGGGGGGCGGTAAAATACCCCCAAGGGTATGTAGAGGAGTTGAGTGGTCGTGGAGTTGCAGTTCGAAGGCGATGAGCTCAAGTCGGTGCTGAACCGGCTGCGGAGGGCCCAGGGGCAGATCTCCGGGGTGATCAAGATGATCGAGGAGGGGCGTGACTGCGAGGACGTCGTCACGCAGCTCGCCGCTGCCTCCCGCGCCCTGGACCGGGCGGGCTTCGCGATCATCGCCACCGGGCTGCAGCAGTGCCTCACCGACGCTCAGAAGGATGAGCGCAACGGGGAGTCGAACGAGCAGATGCGGGCGCGACTGGAGAAACTGTTCCTGTCGCTGGCGTGAGGGGCGCGGGCTTGCGGGTCGGCCGGTGAGCCGGGCCGTGGAGCGGGCCGTGGGGTGGGCCGTGGCTCAGCCTCGGCCGAGCGATGTGATCGCGTCGATCAGCATGAACGCGGCCACGGCCAGCAGCACCCAGGCGAAGATCCGCCGGAGGGTGTCCCCGGAGACCTTGCCTGCCAGTCGTCGGCCGTCCCAGGCGCCGAGGATCGCGGCCCCGGCGAAGGGGGCGACGACCGCCCAGTCGAGCCCTTCGGCGGCACCCGTCCGGGCCGCGAGCGCGGCGAACGAGTTCACGGTGATGACGAGCAGGCTGGTGCCGACGGCGTCGCGCATGCGCAGGCCCACGACGTTCACCAGGGCCGGCACGGCGAGGAAGCCGCCGCCCACCCCGAGGACGCCGGTGACCCCGCCGAGCCCCGCGCCGGACAGGGCGACCCGGCTCGGCCGTACGGTCGACTCCTCCCGCCGAGTGCCCGAGGGGCGCAGCATCCGGTACGCGGCCAGACCCGCGACCAGGGCGAAGGCCCCGGTGAGCAGAGTGGACGGCAGATTCGCCGACAGCGCGCCGCCGAGTGCCGCGGGCACCAGTCCTGCCACCGCGAACAGGGCCCCGCCGCGCAGGCGGACCGTGCCCGCCCGGAGGTGCGCGGCCAGCGCGGTCGCCGAAGTGACCGTCACGATCACCAGACTCGCGGTGGCCGCCGCGGCCGGGCCGAAGCCGAGCAGATAGACCAGCGCGGGTACGGCGAGCACACTGCCACCTCCGCCCAGCGCCCCGAGCGAGAGCCCGATCACGCCCCCGGCGAGCAGGGCGAGAACGAGGGCGGTCATGCCGCGGGGGCACCGTTCGGCGTGGCAGCGGCGAGGGTCGCGTCCCGTGCCGGGGCGTTGCTCGGGACAGTGTCCGCCATGGGCAACCCCGCCTCGGCCGCCGACGCGAAGCCGTCGTCCACGGCCACGACGTCCCGGCCGGCCGCGTCCAGCAGCGACGCGGCGATGGCGGCGCGCATGCCTCCGGCGCAGTGGACCCAGACCGTGCCGTCGGGTATTTCGGTGAGCCGGTCGCGGAGTTGGTGCACCGGTAGGTGCACCGATCCCGCGATGTGGCCGTCGGCGGCGCGCTCGGAGGTGCGGCGGACGTCGAGGATCACGGCCCCGCCGTCCACCTGGGCCTTGGCCAGGTCGGCGAAGGTGCCGCGTGGGAAGGAGCGCGGACGCTGGCCCTCGCGCAGCCAGTCGGCGGGTGAGCCGGTCGCCGCGGCTGCCGGACGGTCGATGCCGACGCGCACCAACTCCCGTTGAGCCTCTGCGAGTTGGTCCGGGGATTCGGCGAGCAGTGTCACCGGCTTGCCCCACGGCAACAGCCAGGCGAGATACGTGGCGAGCTGCCCCGTCGCCTCGAAGTTCACCGCCCCGGCGACATGCCCCTCGGCGAACGCGACCCGGCGGCGCAGATCCACCACCCACTCGCCCGCCGCCAGCCGCGCGGCGATCTCCTCGGCGCCGGCCGGGGCGGGCGGCGTCAGATCCACCGGCGCCGGCCCCCGCGCGTTGACGGGGCCCATGTGCGCGTAGTACGCCGGTACGTCGTCGAGGCCGGCCAGCAGTTTGGCGACGAAGGTGTCCGCGTCCTTGACCAGGGCCTCGTTGCCGACCCGCTCCCGCCCGATGGTCGTCGTGTCGCCCGCCGCCCGCCCGGCGGAACAGAAGCTGCCGAAGCCGTGCGTCGGCAGGACGGTCGTCTCCTCCGGCAGCCCCTCGGCCAGCCGGTGCGCCGACGCGTGCTGGGCGCGGGCCAGCTCACCCGTGAGCCGGGGCTCGACGAGATCCGGGCGCCCGACCGTGCCGATGAGCAGGGAGCCGCCGGTGAACGCGGCCACCGCCACACCGGCCTCCTCCAGGACGTACGCGGTGTGGTGCGGGGTGTGCCCGGGCGTGGCGACCGCGCGCAGCGTCAGAACCGCGTCGATCTCCACCGCGTCGCCGTCGTGCACCGGCACCCGCTCGTAGGCGACCCGCGCCCCGGCGGGCACCAGGTAGGCGGCGCCGGTCAGCCGGGCGAGCTCCAGTCCGCCGGTGACGTAGTCGTTGTGGACGTGCGTCTCGACGACGTACGCGATCCGCACGCCCCGCCGGGCGGCGGCCGCGATCATCCGGTCGATGTCGCGCGGCGGATCGACCGCCACGGCGCCGCGCGGACCGCCCGCCAGATAGCTCCGGTTGCCCAGCCCCGGCACCTCGATGGTGTCGACGAAGTACACGGCAGCGCTCCTCTCCTCGTTCACTCCGAAAATTACCCCCGGGGGTATGTGGCAACGGTAGCAGATATACCCAGGGGGGTATTCGTTCGCTGCGAGCCGGAGCGGTGGAACAGGCCCCACACAGGTGTCGCGGGCAACTTTTTCGGCCACGGCTCCGCCCGTCCCACAGGCCCTACTCGCTGGTCACTCCGTAGGGTGACCATGGGCGGGAGACTGCCCCATCTCGGATCGACGGAAGGGTTTACCATGGCGCAGGAAGTACGCGGCGTGATCGCACCGGGCAAGAACGAGCCGGTGCGGATCGAGACGATTGTCGTGCCCGACCCGGGGCCGGGGGAGGCCGTGGTGAAGGTGCAGGCGTGCGGGGTGTGCCACACCGACCTGCACTACAAGCAGGGCGGCATCAACGACGACTTCCCCTTCCTGCTCGGCCATGAGGCCGCCGGTGTGGTGGAGTCGGTCGGCGAGGGCGTCACGGACGTCGCCCCCGGCGACTTCGTCATCCTCAACTGGCGTGCGGTGTGCGGCAATTGCCGGGCCTGTCGACGCGGACGCCCCTGGTACTGCTTCAACACCCACAACGCCACCCAGAAGATGACCCTCGCCTCGACCGGCCAGGAACTGTCCCCGGCACTGGGTATCGGCGCCTTCGCGGACAAGACGCTCGTCGCCGCCGGGCAGTGCACCAAGGTCGACCCGGCCGCCGCCCCGGCGGTCGCGGGACTGCTGGGCTGCGGTGTGATGGCCGGCATCGGCGCCGCGATCAACACCGGCAACGTCGGCCGGGGCGACACCGTCGCCGTCATCGGCTGCGGCGGCGTAGGGGACGCGGCCATCGCCGGGTCCCGGCTGGCGGGCGCCGAGAAGATCATCGCCGTCGACATCGACGACCGGAAGCTGACCACCGCCAAGAACATCGGCGCCACCCACACGGTCAACTCCAAGGACACCGACGCCATCGAGGCGATCCGCGAGCTGACCGGCGGCTTCGGCGCCGACGTCGTCATCGAGGCGGTGGGCCGCCCGGAGACGTACAAGCAGGCCTTCTACGCCCGCGACCTGGCCGGTACGGTCGTCCTCGTCGGCGTCCCCACTCCGGAGATGAAGCTCGAACTCCCCCTCCTCGACGTCTTCGGCCGCGGCGGCGCACTGAAGTCCTCCTGGTACGGCGACTGCCTGCCCGACCGCGACTTCCCCATGCTGATCAACCTCTACCTCCAGGGCCGCCTGGACCTGGAGGCTTTCGTCACCGAGACCATCGGACTCGACGACGTGGAGAAGGCCTTCGAGCGGATGCACGGCGGCGACGTCCTGCGCTCGGTGGTGGTCCTCTGATGGCCGCCCGCATCCAACACCTCGTCACGTCGGGCCAGTTCAGCCTCGACGGCGGCACCTGGGATGTCGACAACAACGTCTGGCTCGTCGGCGACGACCACGAGGTGATCGTCATCGACGCCGCTCACGACGCCGACGCGATCGCCGAGGCCGTGGGCGACCGCAGGCTGTCGGCCATCGTCTGCACCCACGCCCACAACGACCACATCGACGCCGCTCCCGCCCTCGCCGAGCGCACCGGCGCGCCGATCTGGCTCCACCCGGACGACCTGCCGCTCTGGAAGCAGACCCACCCCGACCGGCTGCCGGACCACTGGCTGACCGACGGCCAGGTCATCGAGGCCGCCGGGGCCGAACTGACCGTCCTGCACACCCCCGGCCACGCGCCGGGCGCCGTCTGCCTGTACGACCCGGGCCTCGGCACGGTCTTCACCGGCGACACCCTCTTCTCCGGCGGCCCCGGCGCCACCGGCCGTTCCTACTCACACTTCCCGACGATCATCGACTCCATCCGCGCCCGCCTCCTCGCCCTCCCATCCGACACGGTCGTCCGCACCGGCCACGGCGACACCACGACGATCGGAGCCGAGGCTCCACACCTGGGGGAGTGGATCGCGCGCGGCCACTGAGCACGTCGTTCGTCCGCCCCGGTGCCGGGCTGCCGCGAAGGCATGGCAGTCCGGCACCGGGGTCAGGGGCGCGGGGAACTGCGCGACAAGCCGCGACGAACCCGCAGCCGCCCTGCTGCGTGAGCGACCGAGCTCTTGGGCGCCGACCGAGAAGGGGGCGCGGGGAACTGCGCGACAAGCCGCGACGAACCCGCAGCCGCCCTGCTGCGTGAGCGACCGAGCTTCTTGGGCGCCGACCGAGAAGGGGGCGCGGGGAACTGCGCGACAAGCCGCGACGAACCCACAGCCGCCCTGCTGCGTGAGCGACCGAGCTCTTGGGCGCCGACCGAGAAAACCCGACAGAAGACGTCCGGATTGCACGACACCCTCGTGTCGAAGATGCCGGAAGACACCCGGCGTCGGACAAGGTGGCACCCGTCGCACAGGAGGTCGGACATGTCGGAGCCGTCGAACATGGTGAAGCCGCTGGAAGGCAAGGTCGCCCTGGTCGCGGGGGCCTCGCGCGGAGCGGGCCGCGGAATCGCCGTGGAGCTGGGGGCGGCCGGGGCGACGGTGTACGTGACCGGGCGCTCCACGCGCGAGCGACGCTCGGAGTACGACCGCCCGGAGACCCTGGAGGACACCGCCGACCTGGTCACCGAGGCGGGCGGCCAGGGCATCGCCGTACCCACCGACCATCTCGAACCGGCGCAGGTCCGGACCCTCGTGGACCGGATCGCCGACGAGCAGGACCGACTCGACGTCCTCGTCAACGATGTCTGGGGCGGCGAGAAGCTCTTCGAGTGGGACACCCCGGTCTGGGACCACGACCTCGACAACGGCCTGCGGCTCCTGCGCCTCGCCGTCGAGACCCACGCCATCACCAACCACATCGCACTGCCCCTGCTGCTGCGCCACCCCGGCGGCCTGGTGGTGGAGATGACGGACGGCACGGCCGAGTACAACGGGGCCAACTACCGGAACTCCTTCTTCTACGACCTCGCCAAGGCGTCCGTCCTGCGCATGGCGTTCGCCCTCGGCCATGAACTGGGCCCGCGCGGCGCCACCGCCGTAGCCCTCACCCCTGGCTGGCTCCGCTCGGAGATGATGCTCGACGGGTTCGGTGTCACCGAGGACAACTGGCGCGACGCCCTCGACCGCGTCCCCCACTTCGCCATCTCCGAGACGCCCCGCTACGTCGGCCGGGCCGTCGCCGCCCTCGCCGCCGACCCCGAGGTCGCCCGTTTCAACGGCGACTCCCTCTCCAGCGGCTCCCTCGCCCGGACCTACGGCTTCACCGACCTCGACGGCAGCCGGCCGGACGCCTGGCGCTACCTCGTCGAGGTCCAGGACGCGGGCAGGCCGGCGGACACGACCGGCTACCGCTGAACCACGGTCACGGGCGATTCGTCGGCGCGGACGGCGGCGCGGACGGAGGCGTGGACGGAGGCGTGGACGGAGGCGTGGACGGAGGCGTGAACCCCGTCGTCGGCGCGGACGGCAGCTGCCAGCGCGCCGAGTGGCCGGGCGGCAGCGCCAGGTCCTCCCGTACGGCGGTGTAGTAGGCCTCCCGCCCGGCGCGCTGCCGCTCCAGCAGAACCTGCCAGGCCTGCGGGTCCCGGGTCCCGGCGCGCAGGAACTCCTCCATCCTCATCACCGTGACGACCCAGGCGCGGGCCTTCTCCACCACCTCGGGGCTGCCGAGGAGCAGCAGCGTCTCGCCGGAGGGGTCCCGGGCGACCGTCGCCTCCGCCATGAAGGGCGCGGCCTCTTCCGGCGACAAAGGGTGGGGATGCGGGTCGTTGCCGAGGTGGGAGGCGACCCGGTAGGTCAGGGTGATCGACTGCTTCAGGGCCCGTGCCCAGTCGGCGTACACCGTGAGCCGCCGCTCCTCCCAACGGGTCGCCTGCTCGCGCCGGAACCGGACCTGCTCGCCCCGCATCACCACCAGATACGAGCCGAGCGCGCCTATCACCACACCGAGCAGGGCCGGGAGTTGCTGGATGAAGGTTGACATGACCAGACGGTAACCGGGACGAAGATCGCGTCGCATCTGTCCCGGTGATCTGCCGCGCACTACGTTCTGCCGTATGCATACGACGGGACGCTTCGAGGGGTACGGGGTTCTCATCACGGGCGCGGCGCGCGGCATCGGCGCGGCCACGGCCCGGCGACTGGCCGAGGAGGGGGCCCAGGTGCTCGTCACCGACGTGGACCTGGCGGCGGCCGAGCGGACCGTGACGGAGCTGCGGGGGCAGGGGCTGGCCGCAGAGGCGTACCGGTGCGACGTCGGGGACCGGGAGTCCGTGGAGGCGGCGGTCGCGCACGCGGTGTCGGCCCTCGGCTCGCTCGACGTCCTGGTCAACAACGCATTCGGGTGCACCCCGGACGTGCCGCTCTTCGAGGACACCCCGGACGAGACCTGGGCCCGCGACCTCGACCTCACCCTGACCAGCGCGTTCCGCTGCTCCCGCGCGGCCCTGCCGCACCTGGTGGCCTCGGGGCGCGGGGCGATCGTCAACATCGGCTCCGTCAACGGCCTCCAGGACTTCGGCAACCACGCCTACAGCGCCGCCAAGGCCGGCCTCATCTCCCTCACCCGCACCCTCGCCGGCGACGCCGCACCCCGCGGCGTCCGCGTCAACCTGGTCGCCCCCGGCACGATCCGCACCCCCGGCTGGGCGGGCCGCGAGTCCCACCTTGACGACCTCGCCGAGATCTACCCCCTGGGCCGCGTGGGCGAGCCGACCGACATCGCGGCGGCCGTAGCCTTCCTGGCTTCCCGGGACGCCGCCTGGATCACCGGCACGACCCTGCGCGTGGATGGCGGCCTGCTGGCTGTCAACACGTCGTTCGACCGTGCGGCACGAGCATGGAGAGAGGCGGAAGGAGACGCGCGCTGAAGGGACGCGGGGTTGTATCGATATGCGGCTCCGCCGCGTGGGCGCGACCAGCCACGAACCACCGGCAGTCGACCCCCGGCCCCAGGTCCCACGGCGCTCAACTCACCCCATCGCCCCCACGATCCCGTCCCAGAATCGAGACCGCGCCTCCAACGCCAGCGTCGCCGTCTCCACCGCCTCCTGCCACCGCCCGTCCTCCCCTCCGCACAGATCCGCCACCATCGCCATCGCCATCGGCGTGTGCTCCTCCCCGTCCACCTCGATGTGCCGCGCGAGATAGTCGCAGAACAACGGGAACCGCTCCGTGCCCTCCTTCTTGATGACCTGGTCGAACATGTCCGGGATCAGGTCCTCCCGGGAGAACGCGAAGGCGGCGGCCCGGCAGTGCAGCGGCCGCTCCCCGATGATCTCGAAGGTCGTACGGACGAACTCGGCCGCGGGGCCCGGCACTTGGGCGACCCGCAGCGCCGCCGGCACCTCGTGGCCCTCGCCGATGAGCCCGAGGAAGGTGTCGAGGCGGGAGGTGTCCGCGCCGGCCTCGCCCATGCCCGACCGGTACAGCTCGAAGTGACTGGTGAACCCGCCGTTCAGCTCGTCGCTCTCCTCGACCAGCACGATGTCGTTGATGAGCCGCCGGCTGACCTCGGACCCGCGCGGCACCCAGGGGACGTCCACACAGGTCAGGTCCCGCTGGAGGGACTTGAGGAGGGACATGAAGTCCCACACCGCGAATACGTGGTGCTCCATGAACACCGCCATATCGGCGCGGCTGTTGATGCGCTGATAGATCGGATGCGCGGTGACTTCTTTCCGCGCGGGTTCGATCGCGGAGCGCGCCCGGTCGATTCCCTCGTGGTTCATATCCCAGTCGTACCTGGACATGACTCTCCTTCACCTTTTTGCCATTTCCCCCGGATCCTGTTTGCGATGGTGCGCCAGTTCCGCTTGCCCGGGCAAGCGCTTCCGGGAATTGCCGGAAGTTACCCCGGCGTACTCCTCGACAGAACGCGTCAAGGCGTCTGAAAGACCGTCATAAACGTACGATCCGGACACCTTGAAAATGTTCGTTGAAGATTTGAACGGGGCCTCTGTCCTTCGCGTATTCGACGGCGTGAGCAGGAATCCCGTTACCGTCACCGTCGCGTACCACGTGGTGCCGGGGCGTGAGGCCGACTTCCACTCCTGGGGGTGGGCCGCGCTGCGTACAAGTGCGCAGCAGCCGGGTTTTCTGGGGGGTGGCGTACTCGTCGATGGAGAGGCGGAGTGGCATGTGGTCTACCGCTTCGACAGCGAGGATTCGGCTCGGACCTGGGAGAACTCCGTGGTCTGGGCCCAGTGGTCGGCCCGCGTCGATGGACTGGCCCGGGAGACCGACCGCCGGAGCATCACGGGTTCCAAGGCCTGGTTCGACTCCCAGACCTCCCGAGCCCCGGCGCCGGCCGGCCCTCCGGGGCCACCCCCGAAATGGAAACTGTGGTTGGTGAATATGAGCGCGGTCTTCCCGCCTGTGCTCTTATTCAACCTGGCGATACTTCCCTATCTCAACGACCTGAATCCGCTTTTCCGTACACTTCTGCTGTGTCTGTCCGTGACAGCCATCGTCACCTGGATTCTCATGCCGAGACTCCAGCGATTCCTGAAGAAATGGCTGTACCCGCCGCTGCAGGCGCTGCGCGGCCGGCACAAACGACGGACCGCCTAGGTCCGAGAACGATCAGAGGGGGGTGGGCTTGGTGAAGACCCTGCTCATCGACAATTATGACTCGTACACGTACAACCTGTTCCAGCTGATCGCCGAGGTCAACGGCGAGGAACCGGTGGTGGTGCTCAACGACGCTCCGGTCGACGACATTCCGGAGCTGCGCGAATTCGACAACGTGGTGGTGTCGCCGGGACCCGGGCATCCCTCGCAGCCGCGCGACTTCGGTATCGCCGCCCGGGTGATCGCCGAGGCCGACATCCCCGTACTGGGCGTCTGCCTGGGCCATCAGGGCATCGCGGTGGGGGAGCGCGCCGATGTCGAGCCCGCCCCGTGGCCCCGCCACGGGCACCTGTCCACGGTCCGGCACGACGGCCGCGACCTGTTCCACGGCCTGCCGCAGAACTTCACGGTCGTCCGCTACCACTCGTTGTCCGTGCGCGAGCCGCTGCCGCCGACCCTGGAGGCCACCGCCTGGTCCGAGGACGGCGTCCTCATGGGCCTGCGCCATCGCGAACGACCGCTGTGGGGCGTCCAGTTCCACCCCGAGTCGATCCTCACCGACCACGGCCACCGCCTACTGATCAACTTCCGCAACCTCACGGCGGAACGGACCGGTAGCCCGCGTACCAAGAACACCGCGGTCACCCCCCTCGGCGGCACGATCCCCCGCCCCCGGCGGGCTCCCGGTTCCGCCTACCGGCTGCACACCCGCCGTATCGCGGGCGCCGTCGACGCCGAGGCCGCTTTCACGCGCATGTACGCCGACGCGCCGCACGCGTTCTGGCTGGACAGCTCCCGGGTCGAGCCCGGCCTGTCGCGGTTCTCGTTCTTCGGCGACGGCGGCGGTCCGCTCGCCGAGGTCGTCCGCTACGACGTCGGCAGCGGCCTGTGCGAGATCGAGCGGGAGGGGCGGCCCACCCGCCGGGTCCAGGCGAGCGTCTTCGACTATCTGAAGCGGCAGCTGGCGAGCCGCAAGGTCGACGCGACGGGCCTGCCCTTCGACTTCACGGGCGGCTACGTCGGCTACTTCGGCTACGAACTCAAGGCCGACACCGGCTCCCCGAACCGGCACAAGGCCGAAACCCCGGACGCCTCCTGGCTGTTCGCGGACCGGCTGATCGCCGTGGACCACGAGGAGGGCTTCACCTACGCGGTGTGCCTGTCCGAGGACACCCCGGCGGCGTCCCGCGAGGCAGGCGACTGGCTCGACACCGCGCTGGCCCAGCTGACCTTCGTCTCCTCGGACGCCACGGTCCCCCTGAGGTCGGCCGCACCGCCCTACCCGCGCGCCGCCGAGCCCTGGCTCGTCCGCGACCGCGCCACGTACCTCGCCGACATCGAGGCCTGCAAGGCGGAGCTGAACGCGGGCACGAGCTACGAGATCTGTCTGACCAACGCGGCCCGGTTACCCGCGCCGTACGACCCGTACGACTTCTACCGGGTGCTGCGCCGGATCAACCCGGCCCCGTACGCCGCCTTCCTCAGGTTCGGAGACCTCGACATCGCGGGCTCGTCGCCCGAGCGCTTCCTGCGGATCACCCGCGACGGCATCGCCGAGGCCAAGCCCATCAAGGGCACCGCGCCCCGGGGCAGCACCCCGGAGGAGGACGACCGGCTGCGGGACGAACTGGCGGCGGACGCCAAGACACGCGCCGAGAACCTGATGATCGTCGACCTGCTCCGCAACGACCTGGGCCGGGTCTCCCGGACCGGCTCCGTGAAGGTCACGCGTCTCATGGCCACCGAGACGTACGCCACCGTGCACCAGCTGGTCTCCACCGTCGAGGGCAGGCTGCGCGAGGGCACCGACGCCGTCGACTGCATCCGGGCCTGCTTCCCGGGCGGGTCGATGACCGGGGCGCCCAAGCTCCGCACGATGGAGATCATCGACTCGCTGGAGACCGAGGCGCGGGGCGTGTACTCGGGAGCCCTCGGCTACCTCGGGTGCAGCGGCGGCGCGGACCTCAACATCGTCATCCGTACCGCCGTGTTCCAGGGCGGCCGTATGCATCTGGGCGCGGGCGGCGCGATCGTCCTCGACTCCGATCCGGCCGCCGAGTACGACGAGATGCTGCTGAAGACCGCGGCACTGATGCGGGCCCACCGGGAGCACGCCTCCGCCCCGGCAGTCACCGAGGAGCCGACGCGATGACGATCACGACGACATCCCAGCCGACCCAGCCCACCCGGCTCCCCGCCGACGCCGGCGCCCCCGGCAACCTCGCGGCCCATCTCGCCGCCCTCGCCGAACGCCGTGGCTGGGCCGACCGCCCCGCCTTCCACCAGGGTCACCGGGCCTACTCCCACGGCGAGGTCCACGACCTCGCGGCCCGCGCCGCCACGGTCCTCACCGACCACGGAGTCCGCCCCGGCGACCGCGTCCTGCTCGCCCTGCCGGACTCCGTCACCTGGGTGACCACGTTCCTCGCCCTGGCCCGCCTGGGCGCGGTGGCGGTCCTGGTCAACCCCGAACTCACCCCACCCGAACTCCAGTTCATGGCCGAGGACACAGAAGCAGTTCTGTGGGTGACCGGCCCAGGGCTCGACAACCACTTCCCGGCCCGCAACGCCGTGCCCCGTCAGAGGCGCGGGGCTGTGACACACGCGGCTGCGCAGCGTGGGCGCGACCAGCCACAGACGACCAGCACTGTGAAAACGACCGTCCCGGCGCCCCGCCTCGGAGGCGACCAACTGATCGCTCTGAGCACCACAGCCACACCCACCACCCACGCCCACCCGGTCGACGCCCACAGCCCCCTGTACATCCAGTACACCTCCGGAACGACCGGCCACCCCAAGGGCGTCGTACACGTCCACGGCGACCCCAAGACGTACCACGACCTCATCGGCCGCCGACTGCTCCGCGTCACCCCGGACGACGTCACCCTGTCCGTCTCCCGGCTGTACTTCGCCTACGGCTTCGGCAACGCTCTCGTCTTCCCCCTCTTCTCGGGCTCCTCCGCCGTACTGGCCGACCGCCGCCCCACCCCGGCCGCCGTCGACGAACTCGTCGCCCGGCACCGCGTGACGCTCCTCTACTCGGTGCCGTCGGCGTACGCCGCCCTGGTCGCCGACCGGGCCAACGGCCACGAGGACTGCTTCGCCTCGGTGCGCGCGGCGGTGTCGGCCGGCGAGGGCATGCCCGCCGGACTCGGCAAGCAGGTGACCGAGCTGCTCGGCGCCCCCGTCCTCGAACAGATCGGCTCCACCGAGGCCGGCCACGCCTTCTGCGCCAACAGCTTCGACCACAACCACCCCGGCACGGTCGGCCGCCCCGTCCCCGGCTTCGAGGTCGAACTCCGCGACCGCGCGGGTGCGCAGGTCGCGGACGGCGAGGCGGGCGAACTCTGGGTGCGTGGCCCGACGGTGACGCCCGGCTACCTCAACCGGCCCGAGGAGACCGAGCGCGCCCTCGTCGGCGGCTGGCTCAACACCCGGGACCGGGCCGTCCGTGAACCCGACGGCACCTACCGGCATCTGGGCCGGGCCGACGACATGGAGATGGTCGGCGGCATCACCGTCTCCCCGCTGGAGGTGGAGGCCCTGCTGCGCACCCACCCCGGGGTCCGGGACGTCGCCGTCACGGCCGTCACCGACGAGCGCGGCGCCAGCAAGCTGCGGGCCTTCGTCATCCCCGTCCCGCCCATCGGCGTGGGCCTGGAGGCCGAACTGATCTGCTTGGCCCGCGACAGACTCGCCGCCTTCAAGGTCCCCCGCAGCGTCAGCTTCGTGCCCACGCTGCCCCGCACCGCGACCGGCAAGCTCCGCCGGCACCTCGTCCGCCAAGGGGCGTGGTGAGCCATGGCCGTCACCACCACCCCCGCAGAAAGGTTCGGTCCCATGCGAGACCAGCTCCAGGCCGATCGGCAGCCCGCCCTCGCCGGTGGCCGTGGCTTCTACCTGGGTTCGATGTTCAGAGAGGCCGCCGACCGCCACGGTCACGTCTTCGTCACCCTGGACCGGCCCCTCGACGTCAACCCCGACCTCGGGACCGACCTCGCCTACACGACCCTCGCCGACGTGGTCGACGAGCTCTCCGGCCGCCTCTGGGAAGCGGGCGTGCGCCCCTCCGAGGAGGTGGTCGTCCACAAGACCGACAACGTCGACATCGTGCTGCTCACCTGCGCGGTCTCCCGGATCGGCGCCGTCCCCGTCCTGCTGTCGCCCGGCCTCGCGGGCCCGGTGGTCGGACAACTCCTCGAACGCCTTCACAAGCCCTGGCTGATCACCGACCGGGCCAAGCTCGAAGGCCCCCTGAAGGACGTCGCACTCACCGGCCTCGTACGGAGCACGCTCTCCGTCGACGACGCCCCCGGCGCCGAACCGCTGCAGAAGTACGCGGGCGCCCCGACCCCGGCAGCCGTCCGCCTCCACCCCCGCGACCCCTCCCTCATCACCCACAGCTCCGGCACCACAGGCCTCCCCAAGCTGGCCGTGCACTGCCCGAACACCATGTGGAACCGGCTCGTCCCGCAGAAGGCCATGGGCTGGCCCACGCGCGGCGAGACCGCCGCCCTGCACATGTCGTTCGTGCACTCGCGCTTCTACCATCTGCTCGGCGTCCTGCTGCACTTCGGCAGCCCGCTGGTCCTGATCATCGACCCGGAACCGTCGAACGTGGGCCCGCTCCTCGCCCGCCACCGCCCCGGCATCGTCGAGACCCACCCCAACACCTTCGTCCTGTGGGAGGAGTTGGCCGACGCGCCCGGAGCGCCGCTGTCCCGCGTCCGCTCGTACGGCTCCACGTTCGACGCGATCCACCCGCGGACCGTGCAGCGGCTCCTCGACGCGTCCAAGCGGCGCTCGCCGTGGCTCATCCAGCTGTACGGGCAGAGTGAGACGGGTCCGGTCGCCTTCCAGTGGTTCACCCGCCGCAGCGCCGCCCGCGCCGACGGCCGCCGGGTCGGCATCGGCATCCCCGGCTTCACCCGCGTCCGGGTCGCCGACGACGCCGGGCGGCGGGTCGGCCCCGGCACCGCCGGCCGCATCGAGGCCCGCACCCGGGGCCGCATCCTCACCTACCTCGGTGCCCGGGAGCGCTATCTGCGCCAACTCGACAGCGGCTGGTGGCAGATGGGCGACATGGGCTACCAGAGCCGCTGGGGCGCCCTCTACCTCATCGACCGCGAGATCGACCAGATCGACTCCGTGCACAGCAACCTGGAGGTCGAGGACACCCTGATGTCCCGCCTGGAGGAGCTGCGTGAGGTCGTCATCGTCCCCGGCGTCGACCGTGAAGCCGTCCCCGTGGTCTGCGTACGCGGCGAACGCCCCCTGGACCTGAGCCGCTGGCGCGAGGCCACCGCCGACCTGCCGACCATGGCGGAGCCGAGGCAGTGGCGGTTCGAGGAACTGCCGATGACCTCCACCTGGAAGGTCAAGCGGGTCGAGATCACCCGCATGCTCACCGAAAGCACCCGCACATGACCACCCCCGCCCCCGTTCTCGTCGTGGGCGCCGGACCCGTGGGCCTCTCCGCCGCCCTCGCCCTGCGCGCCCACGACCTCCCCGTCACTCTGCTCGAAGCCGACCCCGAGGGCCGCGAACGCCCGGGCAGTCGCGCCCTGTTCGTGCACCGCGAGACCCTGGAACTGCTGGAGGAGATGCACCCGGGACTCGCGGTCAAGATCGCCGCGTACGGCCAGACCTGGCACACCAAACGCACCCTGTACCGGGGCCGCGAGGTGTACGCCCGCACCTTCCCGCCGACCACCGGCACCCCGCCCTTCACCAGCCTCCGCCAGGTCGACACCGAGCGCTTCCTGCTCGCCGCCTGCCAGGACGCCGGCGTGGAGTTCGTGTGGGACGCGCGGATCACCGGCGTACGGACCGACCCGGCCGGAGTGACCCTCACGGGCGAGGACGGCCGTACCTGGACGGGCACCCACGCCATCGCCGCCGACGGCGCCCGCTCGGCCGTACGACGCGAACTGGGCATCCCGCTGGAGGGCACCCACGGCGAGGGCTTCCACGTCGTAGCGGACGTCGCCGACATCCCCGGCGCCGAACTGCCCCTGGAACGGGTCTTCCACTACGAGCACCCCGCGCTCGGCGGCCGCAGCGTCATGCGGGTGCCGTTCACCGGCGGCTTCCAGCTCGACCTCCAGTGCCGCGACGACGACGCGACGGAGGAGTTCGGCAGCAAGGAGGCCGTTCGGCGCTGGCTGCCGGAGGTCGTTGGCGACGGGTACGGCGAGCGCATCCTGTGGGTGTCGACATACCGCTTCCTGCGAAAGGTCGCCGCCGTCTTCACCGACCCGCACCACCGGGTGCTGCTGGCCGGCGAGGCGGCCCATCTCTTCCCGCCGTTCGGGGCACGCGGCATGAACAGCGGCATCGCCGACGCGGCCGCCGCCGCTCGCGCGATCGCCGACGGCACAACCGAAGCGGTGGCCTCCTTCGCCGAGGTCCGGCGCTCGGCCGGTCTGTTCAACAGTGCCGCCGCCGGCACGGCCCTGGACCATCTGCGGCCCCGGCGCCGCATCGTCCGCGTCAAGCAGCGGGCGGCGGCGGCCCTCGCCCCCGTGGTGCCCCGCTGCGGCGCCTGGCTGGAGCACGCGCCCTACGGACCGCGGCACGGATCCCCGGCCGTCGCGGGCCGTAAGTACTGAACGGAGCACTGAGTGACACAACCCGCCATCGCGGAAGGTCTGCTGACCTGGTCACCCGAACACGGCCTCGTCCCCGGCCAGGCACAGGGCGGACGCCTCCTCGTCGCGGACTCGTGGCTGCTGCGCGACGGACGGGTGCGCGGCTTCGACCGGCACCGCGAACGGTTCCTGCGGTCCTGCGGCGAGTGCGGCGCACCGCGCCTGGGACAGGTCGTCGACTTCTGGCAGGACATGACCCGTGCCCTGCCGCGCACGGGGGAGTGGTTCCCCCGGGTCGAACTCGTCTCAGGATCACTGGAGTTGAGGGTTCTGCTGCGTCCCGCGCCGACCCGTACGGCCGACGTGCGGGTGTGGGCGGCCGGTCAGCCCGACCCGCGTACCGTGCCCCGCCGCAAGGGGCCGGACCTGGACGCCCTGGCCCGCGTGCGCAGACGGGCGTCCGGTGCCGACGCCGACGAGGCCGTGCTCATCGCGCCCTCCGGCCTGGTGCTGGAGGCCGCCAACTCCAGCCTCTTCTGGTGGGAGGACGACACCCTCTGCCTGCCGCCGCCCCGCCTGCCCCTCCTCCCCGGCGTCACCATGGCCCTCGTCCAGGAGCGGGCCGCCCGCACCGGCGTCCGGGTCGCCCACCGCGAACGCTCCCTGGCCGAGCTGGACGGCCGCGAGGTGTGGCTCGTCAACGCCCTCCAGGGCATCCGCCCGGTCGCCGCCTGGACCGGCCGCCCGATGACCCCGGGCCCGGCCGTCCACGCCCCGGAATGGCGGAAATGGCTGGACGGTCTCATGGAGCCGCTGCCGGACCACTGAATTCACAGCGATATACGGGCGCGCAGAAGCGCCGGGCCGAAGGGAATTCGGCCCGGCGCTCAAAGG
>NZ_JBHVDX010000222.1:0-17189 GCF_042802555.1 Streptomyces sp. NPDC057474
GAGCGTAGAGAACTCCATGATCACGTGGACCCGTGCCCGCACTGCATCGACCCCGCCGGCTGGGCCTACAGCAGCCGCCTATTGCCGGTCGGTCTAAGGCCGTGCTCTTCCTGGCCTGGCTCAAGAATGGCGGCCGAACGATGGTCTGCCGGCGCGGTCAGAATGGCCTACGCAGCCGAGGTGGCCCGTCGATCATGAGCTGCAGTGCTATCAGGCTTCGGTGCGAAGCCACGTGTCGCCAGCGCGAAGCCACAGAAGACCGTCACGACCCTGACCGCAGCGCATGACCACCCGTCCGGGCACTCGAACCTTGCGCCGCTCGGTCACACTCCAGGCATCACCATCCAACTCAGCTCGCACCACTTCGGTTGACCTCTGGTTGTGAACGCGCTTGGTCAGGACCGCTCGATGGTCCCGCACGGCGAACCCGTCCGGGTCACGCACGGGGCTGGGCCAACTGGTCACCTCACCGGTCGACGGGGTGATCCGCGTCAAGAACGTGCCTCCCCGCCGACTGCCCGAATACCAGATCAGCCAGACCCGGTCCCCCTCGGTGGCAGCGGTGCATCCCTCCAAAGGCACGTCAGGAAGGCGACCTTCCGGAGCCCAGGTTGCCCGACCGTCGGCACTCCAGCCGGCAAGACCGGCTGCAGACTCCGGATGCCCTCCGTAGATGCCTTCGTCTCCGTAAGCCGTCCAGATCGATCCCCCGCGATCGGTCACCAGAGCAGGGATGTCGTCGCCGATGCAGAAGGTGGCCTCTTGTTCACCACTTTCCAGAGAGAACACCACAGCGTTCGGGCCCCACGCTCCCGACTCCTCCTTGCGCGCCCGACCGCTTGCTATGAGGAGTCGGGACTCTGGGAGAAGAGCGATGTGGCTCGGCCTGACCGGGGCGTCCTTGATCGGTCGACGTTGAAGCGACCCGTCAGCCTGGCGAATCACGAGCGCCGCATCGAATGGGACCTGCGGGCCCCATCCCACCCAACCCTTCACGTAGCGGCTTCGGCGTAGGTACTGCCGATGGACGAGCAGAACAGCCAGCTCCCCCGTCGGGCCAGCGGTCCACCACAGAGGGCGTCGTCCCGCCCAGAGTTCCGTTGCAGACGGCTTCCAGACCCTCAGCATGTCGACCGTCGACACCTCATCCCCCTGCTTTCGGCCGCAGCACCCGAACGTACGCGCTGATGAGAGGAGTGTATTGATGCCAGAACAGGCATTTGCCCCGACGTCGCACAGCCATCTGCCGGCGTACGCGTCGGTGTCCAGGCAGGTACCCGCGAACATGCTCACTGCGTCGTACACGATGACAATCCAGCGTCCCGCCTTGGCCGGCGAAGCCAAGTCCGCCGACCTACGCCCCCGGCGGTATGGCCGGCGAGGGAAGGTCGAGAACGCGGGCGAGGGCAGCTGTGACGGGAGCGCAGTGGCCAGGCAGGTGCCTGGAGGCCCAATCGGCTGCCACCGTCAGGAAGTCGGCCAAGGCGCGCTCGGCACCGGCGAGCAGGTGGCGGAGCTCGGCGACGGACAGCTCGATCACCGGACTGTCGCTCTGCTCGGCGTTGACAGTGAGCCGGACGGTGTCGCCGAAGCGCTCCGCAACCGGTGACACGGGGTCGTGGCCGAAACCGAGCAGGCTGCCGTCGTCGACGAACTGGGGCCAGTCGCGCCAGTCCTCCAGCCCACCACCCCGCGGTGAGTTCACGGACGCTATTCCGCACGGTCGAATATCCGAACTTGCCGATATTCGCCAACGGCATCGACGCCAACAACCGGCGTGTGCACAGGGCGTTCCTCGCCTCCGTGCGGGTCCTCGGGGAAGGCGTCGACATCACGGGCGACCGCGGGGTGGAGGCGATCTGCTTCGCCGACACCCGCGGCTCGCAGGTGGAGATCGTGCAGAACATCGGCCGCGCGCTCCGCTTGAATCGCGACGGCTCCACCAAGGTGGCCAGGATCATCGTGCCGATCTTCCTGGAGCCGAACGAGGACCCGACCGACATGGTCGCCAGCGCCTCGTTCCGCCCCCTTGTAGCCGTTCTGCAGGGCCTACGCAGTCATGATGAACGACTTGTCGAGCAGCTCGCCTCCCGCGCCCTCAGTCGGGGCAAGCACGCCCGCAAGGTCCACGTGCAGCGCGATGAGGAGGGCCGGATCGTCGGCGCAGACGGCGAAGGCGACGGCGAGGACCAGGAGCACGACGCCACCCAGGCCGCCGCCGAATCAGCCCTGCTCCACCTCTCCACTCCCCGGGATGCGGCGACGATCGCCGCTTTCCTGCGCACCCGGGTCTACCGGCCGGAGTCACTGGTGTGGCTGGAGGGCTACCAGGCCCTGCTGCGCTGGCGGGCGGAGAACGAGATCACTGGGCTCTACGCCGTTCCCTACGACGTGGAGGTCGAAGTCGGGGTGACGAAAGAATTTCCGCTTGGGCGATGGGTCCACCAGCAGCGGAAGGCGCTGCTGGCCGGGGAGCTGGAGCCGCGGCGCAAGGAGCTGCTGGACGCCCCCGAAGCCGAGATGGTGTGGGAGCCGGGCGAGGAAGCCTGGGAGACCAAACTCGCCGCGCTGCGGTCCTACCGGCGGACCACCGGGCGCCTGGCCCCGCGCCAGGACGCGGTCTGGGGCGAGGGCGACGCGATGGTGCCCATCGGGCAGCATGCGGCCAATCTCAGGCGGAAGGGCGGCCTCGGCAAGGATGCCGAGCGGGCGGCGGAACGCGCGCAGCAGCTGACGGCGATCGACCCCGACTGGGACTGCCCGTGGCCGCTGGACTGGCAACGCCACTACCGCGTCCTCGCCGACCTCGTCGACGCCGACGGCGTCCTGCCCGAGATCCAGCCCGGCGTGCTGATGGACGGTGACGACATCGGGCGGTGGCTGGAGCGACAGAAGCAGCCGGCCACCTGGGCGCAGCTGTCCACCGAGCAGCAGGAACGGCTGTCCCAGCTGGGCGTACAACCACTGGAGGCACCGTCTCCCGCCCCGTCAGCGAAGCGTACGACGAAGGGCCCGAGCAGGGCAGAACAGGCGTTCCAGCGGGGAGCAGTTGCCCTCGCCCAGTACATCGCCCGCCGAAGGCCACCACCGCGTCCCCAGGACCCACGCAGAAGAGATCCCAATGGAGGGCGAGGCCGCGCTGGCAGTCGTGAAGCTGGGCGTATGGGTGCCCAACACCAAGAGCCGTCGTGACAAGCTTGCCCCCGAGCAGCGAGCCGTACTAACCGAACTGGGCGTGGAATGGGTATGAACGGCCTGTCCGTCATGGTCTTTCTCGCCGTACGCACAGGGCCGGCCGCCCTACCCTTCGATGGCTTGATGAGGACATGATGGGAGGGGGTGGTCAGGTGATCGAGACCGTGTTGCGCAGTGAGGACTTACCGGTAGCCGATCGCTTCGCGTGGTGGCGGGAGATGACGTCACAGACGCTCACGCCCACGGAGATCACCAGCGACCACGCCGACGACTTCCGCGCTTGCTTCCGGCTGCTGGAGCTTGGGGCCGCTCAGGTGTCGGTGCTGTCGTATCCGTCGTTGCGCTCGCGTCGCACGCCGGCGCTGGTGCGTCGCTCCGATCCCGAGCTGTACCACCTGGCCCTGACACTGAGAGGCTGGCAGAGCATCTCCCGTTGCCGGCGTGACGCGTCAGTGGGAGTCGGGGATCTGTTGCTGTACGACAGCTCGCACCCGAGCGACGCCTCGGCCTTCTCCGACGGCGGCGGTGCAGTCGAGGGGATCGTCGTTAACGTGCCCCGTGCGGCGATCCCTCTCCCTGCGGCGAAGGTGGACCGCCTCCTCGGTGCGCCATTGCCGGGCGGCAACGGCATGGGGGCCCTCCTGTCACAGTTCTTGATGCGCCTGTCACCTGAGTCCGACTCCTGTCGGCCGCAGGACGCCATGCGACTGGGCGGGCTCACCGTGGACCTGATCACCGCGTTCCTCGCGCACCACACCGACACCGAAGACAGCGTTCCACCCGAGAGCCGCCGGCAGTCGCTGATGGCCGGTATCCACTCCTTCATCGAACGCAACCTGGGCGACCCGCAGTTGTCGCCCGGCGCGATCGCGGCCTCCCACCACATATCCGTGCGGTACCTGCACCGGCTGTTCCAGGCTCAAGGCGTGACCGTGAGCGCGTGGATCCGGCAGCGGCGCCTGGAGGGCTGCCGACGGGACCTCGCCGATCTGCAACTGTCCGACAAACCCATCGGCTTCCTGGCCGCACGCTGGGGCTATGTCCACGCTTCCGAATTCACCCGCGCATTCCGCAGAGCCTACGGGATCCCGCCGAGCACGTATCGGCAAGAGGTGCTCCACGGCAAACAGTGCACCGACCGCCAACTCCGGGCATCCAGGGGACCGGCGATCTGATGCCCAGGTAGCAGAAAATACCGGCGGCTGCAGCCTGCGCGCAATCGACTGTCTGGTCCTGCATTTGCGGTCGGTTGACTGGGTAATCGGGGCGTCTGCGGGCGTCCCTGCACCGGGCTGCAGAAATCGGGCTCTCAGGAGAGAGGACTGGCGGGTCAATGATCTGGACGGCGTTTTCGACGGAACACCTGTCGGGAACCGAACGATTCAACCGCTGGGAAGCAATGATCTCCCAGGCCCACTTTCGCACCACGATGGCCAGCGATCACCTGGATGACTTCCTCGCCAGCTCCCAGGCACTGAACCTGGGCGACATCCAGACCTTCGCGCAAAGCTACCCGCCCATGCACGCGCGCCGGACCCCGGCGATGATCCGGCAAAGTGATCCGGAGGTGTTCCAGCTGTGGCTCACCGTCCGGGAGGTCGGACTCAGCCAGTCGGGCCGGCACGTCGACGTCGGCGAGGGCGATCTGGTGCTCTACGACTCCTCCCGGCCCTGCCACGCCTGGACCGCCGCCCATGACCGCCCCGACGTCTCCTCACTGATCGTGCAGATACCCCGGGACAAACTGCCCCTGCACTCCAACACCCTCGACCGGCTCACCCTGACCCGCATCCAGGGACAGACAGGCATCGGCGCACTGTTCCGCCACTACCTCACCGACCTGATGAACCACGCGCCCCAGTACGAAGAATGCGACGCGCCCCGCCTGGCAGGCGTCACCCTGGACCTGCTCAGCGCCATGCTCGCCCAGGCCGCCCGGACCGAGAACCTCCTGCCGCCCGAAACACAGCAAACCGTCCTGCGCACACGGGTCAACGCGTTCATCCAGCAACACCTAGCCGATCCCGGCCTCACACCGGCTGCCATCGCCGCCGCCCACCAGATCTCCGTCCGCTACCTCCACCAGCTCTACCAGGGCCAGGCGACGACGATCGCCGACGGCATACGCCGCAGCAGACTGGAACACATCCACCGCGACCTGGCCGACCCCCGCCTCAACGCCCGGTCCATCAGCGCGATCGCCGCACGCTGGGGCTTCCCGGAGTCGACACATTTCAGCCGCGCCTTCAAGGCGCTGTACGGCACCACCCCACGCGACCACCGCCACCAAGCCCAGCACCGCGGGGTGTAGGCGGTGCGCTGAGTGCCAACAACCGTGCACGCAATGCCAACAACCAGGTGAACTTGTCAGGCATGCTCACGCCAGAAGTGAAAGACCGGTTGGCAGCGGGACGAATACAAACCGTCATCGCGAACCGGCCACGATCAAGAAGTAGGAGAACGATGAGGTTCAGAACCAGGATTGCCCTAGCCCTAGCAGCCGTCCCCGCCTTGCTGGCGCTGGCCACCGCGCCTGCCAGTGCGGCCGGAGGGCACTACGACCTCACCGGCTGGGAGGGGGACATCGCCGGCGCCTGGGCCAGGGGAGAAATTTGGCAGGCCTCGGACGGCCGCTGGCACCTGAACGGCACGCTAACAGACACCGGGAATAACGACGGGAAGGGCGCAGCCTTCAGGATTGAGGCGTGGTACGCGGACGGCGGCATACGGTACGAAGAGGTCTGGAACACCAAAGGCTACGGCGCGAACGTGGCCATCGGTGAGTTCAACTTCGCCTCCAGCTTGCGCGTCCTTTACCTTCAGGAATGCATCCTGGTCAGGAAGGCCGACGGTAGTATCCATGTTGGCTACTGCTCAGGATCCCGAACCGTTTGGTCCACTGTGCCTAACTGAGGTTCCCGACTTGTATTGGCCGTAGCGGAGCGCGGTCGGGTTGGCCGCTCATAGCGTTCCGTTAGCCTCAATACCAGTGACTTAAGGGATTGAATCCCAGCTGCGTGGGATCTTGGTCGGTGGGTTGATCGAGGCTGTGCGCCAGTGCGGGGCGATGGTCACGGCCTCGGCCGGGCTCCGGTCGGGCTGTGGCGGGCGTCGGTGTTCGTCGCGTTTGACGCCGAAGTTGGACATCTTGCGTTTGATGACACGGGGGTTGAAGCGCCTTCGGCGGAGGGGCAGCAGGCGCCGGGCTATCTCCCGCAGGCCCTCGGTGAGGGCCGTTGCCAGGCGGTCAGGGGGAGAAGGCCGCCTGCGCGGTGACCTGGCGGCGTGCGAGAGGGATGCTGCGGGTGAAGGAGAGCCGGTCGGTGTCGAGTCGGGCGGCGTCCGCGGTGTCGTGCATCAGGCTGCGGATGGCGTAGTGGACCAACAGATGGCCCCAGATCTCCTGTTCGACGCCGTCGGGTGAGCGTGAGCGAAGGACCTGGGCGGGGCCGCGCTGGTGGGCCTTGAGCTCGTCCAGTGCGGTCTCGATCTCCCATCGTTCGTGGTAGAGGGTGGCCAGGTCGGTGGCGGACGCGGCCTCGGGGTCGAGGATCGTGGTGATCAGCCGGTAGGGAGCGTCCTGTTCGGGGAATCCGGGGCCTTGCAGGGGGTACTCGACGACCCGCACGGTCGTGGGGTCGGTGCGTTTGCGGTGGTCCTTCTCGGCGACGATCTCCGACAGGTAGGAGCCGTCGGGAAGTTCCTCGCGCACCGGCAGCACCTGGTGGGAGCGGATCCGCCACAGCAGGTCCGCGCCGCCGGCCGAGGCCGCCCGCCACAGCTCCAGACCGCTGAACCCGCGGTCGGCCAGCAGCAGATCGCCCTCGTCGAGATGGCCGAACAGGCTGCGGGCCAGGGCCGGTTCGGATGATGACAGCGGCCCCAGGGCGGCGGCGGTGATGGCATGGGTGCCGCACTCGGCCAGGGCCACCATCCGCACCTGCGGATAGGCACACCGCTCGGTGCGATGGGTCTTCGGCCGCCCGAAGTGCGCGGCGTTCGCCTCACTGTCCGGTGTGTCGAAGACCGTGCCGTCGATCGCCACCAGCCGCCACCGCCCGTATCGGGCACCCCGGGTCTCCTCGGTCGCCAACGGCCGGGCAACCGCAGCGAACAATGCCTTCAGCGGCTCCGGCCCCAGCTTCACCCGCGCCCGCGAGATCGCCGCCGTAGTCGGTACCTGCCACGAGCCCGACCACCGTTTCGCCCAGGTCAGGCCCTGCGTGAGCAGTCGCGCGACCTCCTCGTACCCCTGCCCGGAGAACAAGCACATCGCCAGCACGAAGTAGACCACCACCCGCGGCGGCAGCAGCCGAGTGCGCTGTCCCGAGCGACCGCACTCGGCAACCACACGGTCCACCAACTCCGGCGGAAACGTACGCGTCAGCAGCCCGACCGCGATCCGGTCCGACAATCGCTCATCCGTCTCCGACTTGACCTGCCCAGGGCGTGGCATCCAGGCGCCTCCCGGACGCCACGCTATCAGCCCCGATACTTAAGTCACTGGTATTGAGGCTAACGCAGGGTGTTGCCGAACGCCGGGTTCACAGCGCGATGACGTCGCCCGTATTACCGCAGACGTTGATCGGCACATTGACGGAACCTGGAGCACGTTCCCACTGAGGACTCCGGGAGAACCGATCGCGGCGCCGTCAGCATTGGCATCGGGGTGCGATCGGATGCTCGTGACCAAGGGCAGGTCCGCGGCCACACCGGGCTGGTCAACGGTCTCCAGGTCACCGGTGGCCGTGTCGTAGACCGCGACAGGGCGAGGCGTGTCGTTGACGACGGATCGGATCGGGACACCGCGTTCCGCCTGCAGTTCGGCCCATGTCGCCTGGGACCCGTTCATGCATGATGACGGGATGAACCATAGCGACCAGCGCTTCCACGTCATCGTGCTGTCGAACTTCGCGAAGGGCTTCGACAAGTACGCGTACGCTTACGGTAAGGCGGGGATTCCGGAGAGTACCTATCCCGACCGGTTCCACCTGCTGACCCGTGCGGAGTTGGGAATCGGCATCGGCAAGGCGCGACGCTTGCTGGACCGTCTGGCCATTCCGGGCGACCGGCTGCTGGTGCTGGAAACCATGGTGGACCCCGACAAGCTGGTGCCCAACGTGTCGACCGGCCTCGGCATGGAACTGCACGAGGCTCGCATCCGGTTGTCAGCAGTCCACGAGCTCGACCAAGTAGGCGACGAATTCACTCTGCGCCCGACAACCGTCGAGGATGCGATGGCGGCCTCCCTGCACCTGCACGGATCGGCACAGCGTCGCTACGCCGACACGCGACCGCGCTCGGTTTCGCTTCTGCCGGTCGCCTCCGCCTGCCAAGCCCGGTGCTCGTTCTGCTTCTCCTCGGCTTCGATCTCCAGCGACCAAGCGCCGGCACGCGTCCCGTGGGACGCGGTCGCCCACTGGCTGGAGCGCGCCCGTGCGGCGGGTGCCGAGCGGGCAGTGATCACCGGCGGCGGGGAGCCCACGCTCATACCGTTCGAACAGCAGCTGCGACTGGTGTCCGCCTGCTCGGCGGCCTTCCCCAAGGTCGTCCTGATCACCAACGCGCACACCCTGGCGAAAGGCCAACACGCTGACCGGGCCGACCGCCTCGCAGCCCTGAGCGCCGCAGGCCTGAGCGTGCTGGCGGTCTCCCGGCACCATCACGACGACGCCGTCAGCGAGCGGCTGATGATGCTGCGCACACCGGTGAGCTCTGTGATCGACACCTGGCGCGTGGAACGTGACCGCTGGCCGGGGCTGCGGATGAGGCTGATCTGCGTGCTCCAGCACGGCGGCGTCGCCGACGCGGCCCAGGTCGCCGACTACCTTTCGTGGGCCGCGGCTCTCGGTATCGAGGAAGTCTGCTTCAAAGAACTCTACGTATCCACCAGCACCGAGTCGCTCTACTTCGACCGCGCCGCCAACGTCTGGAGCCGACAGCACCAGGTTTCGCTGTCCATCGTCACCCGGTTCGCCGAGCAGCACGGCTTCGAACTGGCGAGCCGCCTGCCCTGGGGCGCGCCGGTCTACCACGGCAGCTGGGACGGACGGCCGATGCGGATCGCCGCTTACACCGAGCCCAGCCTGCTCTGGGAACGGACCAGCGGGATCGCACGCAGCTGGAACGTCATGGCCGACGGACGCTGCTACGCCTCCCTGGAAGACCGGGCCAGCGAGATCGTGCCGGAAGGTGCAGCGGCATGAGGTTCGAGGAGTTCCAGGAATTCCGGCAGCGGCAACTCAGTGCTTCCTCATCGCTTCTGGACGCCGCCGAGACCAACGTGTACCGGGCGCTTGCTCCGATGCGACCGGAACCACCGACCGACATGAGTACGGTGCACCGGTGCGATCTCGCCCGTGCCTGGCTGCGGCGCTTCGAGCTGCCGGAAGAGTGGTCCGGCCACGCCATGGTCTGTCGAGGCATCCGGCACGGGCTCGGTGTGGTCTTCCACTGGCTGCGCGCCGTGCAAGCGCGGTTGTGGCTGCCCAGCGACGTGTACCCGGTTTACTTCGAGCTGGCCCGCGCTGCGGGCCTGGAACCCGCGTCCTACCCGACGCTGCCGGCGCCGGCCCTGCCGAGGTCGCCGGCGGACCACCGGCCCGAATACCTGCTGCTCGCCAACCCCAGCAAGCCGCTCGGCCGATACCTGTCCGATGCCGAGTGCGCCGCGGTGATTTCGTGGTTGCGGGAATCACCACGCCGCCGCCTGCTGATCGACAGCGTCTACGACCTGGGAGCCCCGTTCGCTGCCGGCACACGGCGATTGCTGGACACCGGTTGTGCGGTCCTGCTGCATTCGGTCACCAAGGGATGGCTGTGGCCACGCACGTTCGGCGTGGTCCTGCTGGGTTCGGCGCAAGCCGAATTGACCGAAGCGTTCCGGGCGGATCCGCCGACGTCGCCACAGCTGAGACTCGCCGACCGTCTGCTGACCGAGCACAGCGACGTGCCCCGGCAAGTCGTCGATGAACTGGCCGCACGGGCTGAGCGGCTGTTCGAACGGCTGCCGGACGAAGTGCTCGGGGCGATTCCCACGGCAAGCCGGACTTGTCCCGGCAACTACTTCTTCCCGGTTGAAATCCCAGCGCAGACGCTCCAGCGCGAGTGCGGCGTGCTCGCCACGCCGGTCAGCGTGTTCGGGGAGAACAGCTGGTCCGGCTCCATCCTGACCAGCCTTGCTGACGCTTTCCGCCCGACGCCGGCAGTGGCACGACGAAACCACTGAAGGACCTGAAGGACCTGGCCGTATACGACGATGCGGACTTCTACGATCAGGAGTTCAGCGCGTCCAGACTGTCCATCAGGGCGGGCAGCCGGTCGTCGCGGACGGCGACGACCAGGTCTACGTCGGATAACCGGTCCGCGGTGCCGGTGGCGAGCGACCCGCGCACCAGCAGGTGCGTCACGGCCGTGGTGGCCGACAGGGCCTGGACCAGGTCGCCCAGGACAGCGAGCTGCGCAGGCCGGTGAGCGTGAGCCAGCTCCTCCAGCGGTGTCAGTTCGGTGGGCGGAAGAACGGCGGTGGGCATGCGGTGTCCTCTCAGGTGAAGGGGCCGGGGTCAGGGGCGGGCGAGCAAGTGCGCTTTCGCCGCCCGCCACCGGCTCACGTCGGCGTCCGCGCGGCGGCCCGCGTGGAGTTCGGCGATCAGGTCGTACGCGCCGCCTTCCGGCAGGGCGTAGGTGTAGAAGGCGCGCAGCAGCGTCTGTTCCGCCGCGCCGGTGAAGCCGAACTCCGCGAGCTGTCCGGCTCGTTCCAGCAGCCCGGCCCGCTCCGCCGTCGTCATCTCCGGCAGGTCCGTCGCGTCCCCGTCGCGCAGGTGCGGCGGGCGGCGAGGGACTCATAGGCGTCGTCCGCGTAGACGTCGGCGATCAGGTGGAGCCGGTCCGGGCCTGTGGTGTTGCAGACTCCGTGGGCCTGCGAGGGCGTCAGCCGCCACAGCGCCCCGGCCGCCATGTGCACCCGGGCGCCGGCGGTGACCAGGACGGCGGAGGGGTTGGTGACGAGCGGGATGTGCAGGCGGTGCCGGTCGGTCTCCCACAGTTCCGCGTAGTCGCGGTGTTCCCACAGGTAGGAGTGCGGCTCCAGTCGGGCCAGGCGCACGTACATGAAGTTCAGCCCCAGCGAGTCGAGGAACCGCGCGGTGGCCGGCATCTCTTCCAGCAGGGAGGTGGGCTGGGGGCGGCCGTCGCCGATGACGACGTCGTGCGGGTCACCGGAGTCGGAGTGGTTCATCAGCGACGTGGTCCACCAGCCGCCGGACTGGTACTCGCCGTACGCGACGACGCCGCGCGTCGGCGCTCCCAGCGCCTCAGCCCGCATCTGCTCGATCGCGGACTCCTCCAGGTCGGCCAGCCGGGCGACCTGGTCAAGCACCTCCGCCCGCCGGGGGCCGGTCTGCGCCGCCGTGACGGCTGCGGGGAATGTGGTCGCCATCGGGTCCTCCTGACACGTCGTCGAAGCGCGGCCTTGTCGGGCAGCCGTGCAAGGACACCGCAGGCGCGAACTGCGTCACAGGGCAGGGGCGTTGCCGCCTGTTGCGGGTGGTTGCCGCCGGTTGCCGTTCGCCTCGGGCGGCCTTCCCCTGCCCGCCGGGAGCCGGAAGACTGGTGTCGTCCGCGCCCGCGAAAGGGATGGGTCCGTGACCACTGACGCTGCCGAACGCCACCCGCTGGCCTACCTGCTGGCCGTGCAGTGCCAACGGCCCATCTCGATCAGGTCCTCGACCACCCGGCGGAGCTGGGCGGCAGTGACCTCGGCGACGTCGTCCTCGGGTCCGAGACGCACGGCGTCCAGGAGCTAGTAGGACTCCGTTAGGTCTTTCGGTCGGTGGTGTTCAGCGGCATGGTGGGTGTGTGGACGCACATGAAGTGAACCGTGCCCGGGCGACGTTGGCGTTATTCGTGGCTGACGTGTTCTCCTCGGTGCCTCGCAAGGACCAGCGGGCCAAGAGCGACTGCTATCTGCGGGGACTGATGGTGGATGGTCGCCGCAAGTCCATCCAGGCCATGGCTGCGCGGCTGCTGGACGGCAACGAGCAGAACCTGCAGCAGTTCGTGAACCAGTCGACGTGGGATCCGGTGCCGGTGCGGCGGCGGATCGCCCAGCGGATGGTGCCGAGAATCGGCCCGGATGCGTGGGCGGTCGACGACGTGTCGTTTCCCAAGGACGGGAAGATGTCGGTCGCCGTCGCGCACCAGTACTGCGGGGCCTTGGGCAAGCAGGCGAACTGTCAGGTGGCGGTCAGCGTGCACGCGGTGACCGATGCCGCCTCCGTCCCGCTTCAGTGGCGGCTGTTCCTGCCCGGGGAGTGGGACGGCGACGCCGACCGCCGGCGTCGCTGCCAGGTGCCCGATGGGGTCGGGCACCGGGAGAAGTGGCGCCTGGCTCTGGACACCTTCGACGAGTTGGCCGGGTGGGGGCTGGTGCCGCCGGTGGTGGTGGCCGACGCCGGCTATGGGCAGAACGCCGACTTCCGCGACGGCCTGAGCGAGCGGGGCATCGGCTATGTCGTGGCGGTCCGTTCGGACGTGTCCGTGCACCCCCATGACGCGCAGCCCACGGCCCCGGCGTGGTCCGGGAACGGCCGCAGGCCGCGGCCCCGCTACCGGGACAAGCCCTCCTCGGTGTCCGTTCTGGCCGCTGGTCACGGGCGACAGGCGTTCACCGAGGTGACCTGGCGTGAAGGCTCCCGCGGGCCGATGCACTCGCGGTTTCTGGCACTGCGGGTGCGGCCGGCCGGGGTCAGGTCCCGCCGCCTGGCCCAGGCCGCCGCCACCGCGCAGGAGGGTTTGTGGGACGGTGTCCTGCCCGAGGTCACGCTGCTGGCCGAATGGCCCGAAGGCGCCGAAGCACCCACCGACTACTGGCTGTCGAACCTGCCCGACGGCACCCCGGTGGCCGAACTGGTGCGCCTGGCCAAGATCCGCTGGCGCATCGAGCACGACTACCGCGAACTCAAGCACGGCCTCGGCCTGGACCACTTCGAAGGACGCTCCTGGGCAGGCTGGCATCATCCCGTCACCCTGGTCACCGCCGCCCACGCGTTCCTCACCGAACAGCGCCTGGCCCCAAAAGCCGATACGGCGGACTCACCCTCTACCAGATCCTCGACACCATTCAGGACCTGCTGAACTGCTGGACCGGCACCTGCACCACCTGCCACCGCCCCCTGCCCAGAACAGCCACCACCAGCCCACACCCAAGAACCAGAGCAACCTAACGGAGTCCTACTAGATGTGGTGTCTCATGACGTTGGTTCCACCGCAGAACCGAGCCAAAGCGATCCGCTGCCTCAGCGGAGACGACGCGCTGTAGTCCGTCGGCGTTGGTGCAGGCATTCTGGTTCCCAAGGGGGGTACGGGGGGATGCCAGGACCATTGCGTTACGCCGATGCCGTACGACTGCTCGGGGGGAACGGGCCAGTACTCGACGCACTGGACCGTGTGGTGGGCGGCGCCCTTACGACCGCTGTCGGGCCGGCACCCGAACTGGTCCTCTCGCTCTTCGGAGCCGACGCCCAACTGGCCCAACTCAGCCGCTTATTGGTGTCGAGCACTGCCGAACGAATCCAGGGCTTGGGTCGGTTCGAGCGCACGGAGCGCCTGGCCGCCGCCCACGCGGTCATCGTCGTGGCCGCCTACAGCGACGCGATGGGCCAGGTGCGGCTGCCCTTCGATGTCCGGGAACTCGACATTTCCCGGACCGACTCCGTGCGGTTCGCCACCGGTAACGTCCCCGAGTCTCGCCGCCTCACCGCCGTCGCTGACCACCTTCTGCGCTCGCACTTGCCGCTGCCCTCGCCGCACGAGCCGTATGAGACGACCCTGACCGAGCTGCGTAGCTTCTATGCTTCCATGTCAGGGCATATGGGGACCTACGTTTCCGGTCTGGCGGTCTGGGACCGGCTCTCACCATCAGCGCGTGAGGATGTGCGCGCGATCCTCTGCGATCGCATCCCGGCTACCGCACTGACCTGCTACGAGGAGTTGTTCCGTCAACTGGCCGCGGACTTCCCGGATGTGGGGGTCTGGGCCGACCGGGTTGACCACCGGGCGACCCGGGTCGCGGTCCGCCACTTGGAGGAAACCGTTACGCGGCTCTTGGACGGGGCTCTTCCGGCAGGCCGTCTGACTGTCCTACGCCGCGCCGGCGCTCTGCCGCTCGACGCACCGGTCCTGGGAGCGGAGGAGACCGCCGAGGGAATGACAATCCCGAGCCTGCGTGAGGCGTACGTGAGCGCAGACTTCCGGGTGGCAGGGTTCAGCTCGGCGGAGCGGCTGACCAGTGAGGCATGGTGGCAGCGGCACGAGGTGCGCGGTGGGCTGGACTCGTTTCTGGAGGGCTTCCTGACCGCGCCCAAGGCGGCTGAGGTACCGATCCTGCTGCTCGGTCTTCCCGGGGCCGGTAAGTCTCTTGTGACCAAGGTGCTCGCGGCCCGGCTGCCCGCCGAGGACTTCCTCGTGGTGCGGGTCCCGCTGCGGGACGTGCCCGCAGACACGGGCGTACAGGACCAAATCGAGGCCGCGATCCGACAGGCCACCGGCGAGCGGACCATGGACTGGGCGGACGTCGTTCGCGCGGCCGGCCCCGCTCTGCCGGTCGTCCTCCTCGACGGGTTCGACGAGCTGCTCCAAGCGACCGGGCTGCACCAGTCCGACTACCTGGAACGGGTAGCGAACTTCCAGCAGCGCGAGGCCGCGCTCGGCCGGCCGCTCGCCATCGTCGTCACCAGCCGCACCATCGTCGCGGACCGGGCCCGGCTGACGCCCGGCGGGATCGCGGTCCGGCTCGAACCCTTCAGCGCCACGCAGACTGGACAGTGGCTGGAGCTGTGGAACCGCAAGAACGCCGCCTACTTCAGCCGCAACGGCCTGCGCCCGCTCACCCCTGAACAGGCCCTGGCCCAGCCCGACCTCGCAAGCCAGCCTCTCCTGCTGCTGATGCTGGCGCTGTACGACGCCCAGGACAACGCCTACCAGCGGGAGTCGGGCACGCTGGCCAGCTTCGAGCTGTACGAACGGCTGCTCGCCCGGTTCGCACGCCGGGAACTGCTCAAGCACGAGGCGCGGCTGACGGACGAGGACCTGGCGCAGGCGATCGAGTACGAACTGCTGCGGCTCTCGGTGGCCGCCTTCGGAATGTTCAACCGGGGTCGACAGTGGATCACCGAAGACGAGCTTGAGGCGGACCTGGAGGCGCTGCTGCCGCAGCAGGCACCCTCGTCCGCGGGGCTGCGGGCCGCACTGACCGGGGCGCAGACGACCATCGGCCGGTTCTTCTTCATCCACCGCGCGGAGGCATTCCGCGACGACGTGCGGCTGCACTCGTATGAGTTTCTGCACGCGACCTTCGGCGAGTTCCTGGTCGCCCGACTCGTCGCGCAGGAACTCCAGGACCTGATGACGGCCGAGCAGACAGAGGCTCGGCGAGCCCGGCGCTCCCGCACCGACGACTCGTTCCTGTACGCACTGCTGTCGTTCGCCGCCTGCGCGGGACGGGGGCCGGTGGTGGCGTTCTTGGTGGAGGCACTGCGGCCGCTGCAGGACCGCGAGGAACTGCGTCAACTGCTGCTGCGGCTGTTCCACGAGTCCCTGGACGACCGGCCCGTCTCCGCCTACGCCTCCTACCTGCCGCGCCGACGCCCTGCCCCGGCATCCCCAACCTACTATCGCGCCAACCTGCTGCTGCTTCTGCTGGTGGTGGCGGAGGAGACGTCGGGGCGGGAGCTGTTCCCCGAGGCGCTAGACCCGGTCAGCGCCTGGCGGAACACGATGCTGCTGCTGGAGTCGCAGTTACATGGAGAGGAATGGCGGGCCTTGGCAGACCGGCTGCGACTGGAACGGACGTGGGAGGGAGAACGGCGCCATATCACAGTCCGACTGGAAGAGGCCCTGGATCCCGACCTGTGGGTATGGCCCCCGGTACCCAGAACGGACGACGCCCGCGTGGTAGACCCGCGCTGGATCTACGGCCACGCACCCAACAGCGAGATACGGCGCTACACCGGCTGGCTGTACACGAGCCCGAACGAAGTGACGCAGGATGCCCACCTGCAGTGCGACATCGGAACCGACGCGCTGCTGCACATGGCCCAGGCGCTGGACGAACTCGGGCTCGGCCTGGCGCTCACCAGCTACGTGGCCCTGTCCGACGGAGAGGCAGTCTCCGGGGCACGGCTCCTTTTCCGGCTGTGGTGCACGGCTGGCAACTTCTCGGCCGTGCACCGGGAAGCAGTACATGCGGCGCTGTACAACTTCGACCCTGACGCAACCGCCTTCACCAAACGCTTTCTGGCCGTGGTGCTACGCCAATGGGAGCTGGCTGGACAGCCCGTGTCGCAGGACTGGGTCAACCGGGCACACAGCCTGATAGACGCACACGCAGCCAGCGAAGCGTACGCCCATCTACTCGACGAACTGCCGCACCCACCTACCTGAATGCGACACCAACCTCATGAGATAGCACACCAAGACCATGATGGTTCTCTCGTCGGTGCGCACTGACCGCGCCGGTGCGCCTCATCCGGGCGCGCCGGGGACCCTGGCCGGTGCGCGGCTGGTGCGGGCGGTGCGCACTTTGCTCGTCTGGCTGGTGCACGCGCGGCGCGGCAGCGCCGGTTCTTGGTGCGCAGGCTTGCGCACCCGTCGGCGCGCTTCGTCGCCGACGGTGGCGAATGCCGTCCCTATCCGGCGGATCTGGTCGGCGGTCAGCTCCAGGGCCTCCAGGTCGGTGCGCAGGGCCGCGAGGTCGACCGCCGGGCGGGCCGCCGTGGGCGGCTGCTCCTGGGCGCAGAGGAGCAGCTGCTTGTGCGGCGTGGTCAGCGGGTGCGCGGCCGGTCCGTACAGCGGCCGGCCTGTGCGGCGCGCGGTGCGCAGCCGGGCGGTGAGGACGCGGGCGGCGATGACGGCGCGGTCGTGGCGCAGCGGCACGCGCGAGATGTCCCACTCCCCCGGCTCCAGCGGGAGAAAGGGCGCGGCCGCCGCCCCACGCC
>NZ_JBHVDX010000223.1:0-17142 GCF_042802555.1 Streptomyces sp. NPDC057474
CCTGAGAACCCCGGGCGCTGCCCATGCCGTTCAGGGGCGCGGGGAACTGCGCGAGCAACCACGACTCACCTGCACCCGGGACCCCACAGATCCCCCCGAGCTCGAAGCCGCCGCTAGAACGTCAGCCCCCGTACCAGCAGATCCAGCAGCGCGCACGCGAACAGCGCGATGCCGATGAACCCGTTGACCGAGAAGAACGCCCGGTTCAGGCGGGACAGGTCGTGCGGCCGGACGATCGTGTGCTCGTACACGAACGCGCCCGCGACGACCGCCAGGCCCAGCCAGAGGAAGGCACCCGCGTCGGTGACGACGGCGTACCAGACGAACAGCGCGGTGGTGACGGCGTGGCAGACCCTCGCCGACCAGATCGCCGCCGGGATGCCGAAGCGGGCCGGGACCGACAGGACGCCCGATTCGCGGTCGGAGTCGATGTCCTGGCAGGCGTAGATGAGGTCGAAGCCGCCGATCCAGATGCCGACCGCCAGGCCGAGGACGACCGCCTCCCAGGACCACTCGCCCGTGATGGCGAGCCAGCCGCCGATGGGGCCCATGGCCTGGGCGAGGCCGAGGATGGCCTGGGGGTAGTTCGTGAAGCGTTTGCCGTAGGGGTAGACGACCATCGGGATCACGGCGATGGGGGCCAGGGCGAGGCAGAGGGGGTTCAGCAGAGCCGCCGCGCCCAGGAAGATCACCAACGCGATCAGGGCGCCCGTCCAGGCGTGCTTCACCGACATCGCGCCGGTCACCAGTTCGCGGTGTGCCGTACGCGGGTTCCGTGCGTCGATCTCGCGGTCGATGATCCGGTTGACCGCCATCGCGAACGTCCGCAGACCCACCATGCAGATGGTGACCAGGAGCAGCCGGGCCCAGTGGACGTTGCCGTCCAGCTGGAACATGGCGGTGAGCGCGGCGATGTACGCGAAGGGGAGCGCGAAGATCGAGTGCTCGATCATCACCAGCCGGAGGAAGGCCTTCGTCCGGCCCGGCTGGGGGATCGCGGCGGAGGCGCTGCTCACAGCCCGTACTCCTTCCAGCGGCGGTCGACCAGGGCCGCCGTCGCAGGGTCCGACTCGACCATGTCCGGCCAGCCTCCGTCCCGGGTGTAGCCCTCCTCGATCCACTTCTTCGTGGCGTCGATGCCCGCCTTGCCGCCCCAGAACTGCTGGTAGGAGGCGTGGTCCAGATGGTCCACCGGGCCCTCGACCACCGAGAGGTCGCGGGCGTAGTCCGTGTTGCCGAGCGCGCGCCAGGCGACCTCGTGCAGGTCGTGGACGTCGCAGTCGGAGTCGACCACCACGATCAGCTTGGTCAGGGACATCATGTGAGCGCCCCAGATCGCGTGCATGACCTTCTGCGCGTGCTTCGGGTACTTCTTCTCGATCGAGATGATCGCGCAGTTGTGGAAGCCGCCCGCCTCGGGGAGGTGGTAGTCCACGATGTCCGGGACGATGATCTTCAGCAGGGGGAGGAAGAAGCGTTCCGTCGCGCGGCCCAGCGGGCCGTCCTCCGTCGGCGGTCGGCCGACGACGATCGACTGGAGCAGCGGCCGCTTCCGCATCGTCACGCAGTCGATCTTCAGGGCGGGGAAGGGTTCCTGCGGCGTGTAGAAGCCGGTGTGGTCACCGAACGGGCCCTCGGGGAGCATCTCGCCGGGCTCCAGCCAGCCCTCGATCACGACCTCCGCCTGCGCCGGCACCTGCAACGGCACCGTCTTGCAGTCGACCATCTCGATCCGCTTCCCCGAGACGAACCCGGCGAACAGGTACTCGTCGATGTCACCGGGGAGCGGGGCGGTGGAGGCGTACGTCACGGCGGGCGGGCAGCCGAAGGCGATGGCGACCGGCAGCCGCTCGCCGCGCTTGGCGGCCACCTGGTAGTGGTTGCGGCTGTCCTTGTGGATCTGCCAGTGCATGCCGATGGTGCGCTTGTCGTGGCGCTGGAGGCGGTAGAGGCCGAGGTTGCGTACGCCGGTCTCGGGGTGCTTGGTGTGGGTGAGGCCGAGGTTGAAGAAGGAGCCGCCGTCCTTCGGCCAGGTGAAGAGCGCGGGGAGGGCGTCGAGGTCGACGTCGTCGCCCTGGAGGACCACCTCCTGGACGGGGGCGCTGTCCGGCTTCACCTTCTTCGGCGGGACGTGCGTCATCGCGCCGAGCTTCCCGAACGCCTCGCGCACGCCCACGAAGCCCTGCGGCAGCTCGGGCTTGAGCAGGCCGCCGATCTTCTCGCTGATCTCGCCGTACGACTTGAGGCCGAGAGCCTTCAGCAGGCGGCGGTCCGTGCCGAAGACGTTCATCGCGAGGGGCATCGAGGAGCCCTTCACGTTCTCGAAGAGCAGGGCGGGGCCGCCGGCCTTGTTGACCCGGTCGACGATCTCCCCGACCTCCAGGTAGGGGTCGACTTCGGCCTTGATGCGCTTGAGATCGCCCTCGCGCTCCAGTGCGCGGAGCAGGGAGCGAAGATCGTCGTAAGCCATGGGGTCAAGTATCACCGAGGGGCTACCCTGACCCCGTCACGGGGCCCGGCGCACGGTCCCGCCGTCACTTCCGGGGGCCGGTACGCGGGCCCACCGCCGCTTCCAGGGGGCTGTTCCCATGCTCAGGGTGTTGATGTACCTCGTGCCGTTGGCGCTGACCATCTATGCGTTCATCGACTGCCTCAACACCCCCGAGGACGAGGCGAAGCACCTGCCGAAGATCGCCTGGGTCTTCATCATCCTGCTCTTCTGGATCGTCGGCCCGATCGCCTGGCTCGCCGCCGGCAAGCTGCGAGGCGCCCCCGCGGGTGGCCGCACCCCCTCCGAGTGGCACCGCAACCACCGCACGGAGTACGTCGCCCCCGACGACAACCCCGAGTTCCTGAAGTCCCTGTCCGAGGACAACAAGAAGGACGAGTCCCTCCTCAAGAGCTGGGAGGCCGACCTGCGCCGCCGCGAGGAGGAACTGAAGCGGCAGGAGGAGGAGAAGCCGAACAACGGGGACCAGGGGGATGGCAAGAAGGACGGCCAGGAGTAACGCGGCCCCATACATACCGCTGCCTTGCCGGCCGGCACGTCGAAGCCGGCGCAGCTGCGCGTCCAGACCGGGGGCCCGCCAACTCCCGTACGAGCGCGGTGCGTACGGGATCGGCGAGGGCCGCGGGCGCGGTCAGGACCGGGACGTCGTCGGGGTGGGTGTACTCGGGGGCCCGCCCGGTGACCGGCACGTTCTCTCTCCCTCGCCACGTCCGCCCCGGCGCCTTCGCCGGCGAGGCGTGGCGGCCGCTTCGGTGCGGGGCCATGCTCAGTCCGCCGGTGTCTCCCCCACCTTGTCGACGACCCCGACCTCCAGCAGGGCCTGGCTCTCCGAGCCCAGGTACTTCAGGCTCTCCCTGTCGAAGACCCACACGGCACGGTCGTCGCCCTCGCCGAAGGCCAGGCCGACGCCCTCGCGGCCGACGGCGTCCTTCGCCTCCTCGGCGATCCGCACACCCGGGATCCTGGCGGCGACGCGGAAGAGCGCGCCGTTCAGGTCGGGCAGCAGTTGGGCCCCGTCGAGCATCGTGGTGATGTACTCCAGCGCGGCCTCCTCATGGGTCGGGCCCTGGCCGCTGGTCTCGGCCCACACCTTGTCGTACAGCCTGTCGGGGTCCGTGGGCAGCGCCCGCAGTTCGTGGTAGAAGCTGTGATTCGGGTCGGCCGAGAGCGTCATGTCCTCGGTCCTGGCCTGCATGCTCTTCTTGAGGGCCCCGTCCTGGATCCCCTCCGGGATCGGCTGTCCCTCCGGCCACGTGGTCCGGGCGAGCCCCTCCCGCTCGCCGTCGGCGGAGATCCAGTCGGTCCGCCGGTACGGATACTCCTTCTTCGCGTCCTCCGTGTCCTTCGGGCTCTGCGTGTTCTGCACGCCCTCGAACGCGTCCTCGGCCGAGAGCCCGGCCGTCGTCGTGCCCTGGGTCCTGATGTAGAGGTACTGGTCGTCGCGTACGGGCGTGGGTTCCCCGTCCGTCGCGGCCGCGGCGATGCGCTGCAGCAGCCCGGCCGCGTCCTCGGCGGCGGCGGGCTCCCGGCCGACCACACCGGTCGCGATCACCGTCGCGAGGACCGCGGTGGCCACGCCGAGCGGTATCGCGACGACCGCGAACCGACGGCGCGGCCTGGCCCCCGGCTCGCGCGCCCCGGTGATCCGTACGGTGGCCTCGCCGGTGATCTCCTGCCTGAGGTGGTCCTCCAGCCGCGCCAGACGGTCGTCCGACAGGAGCGGGTCACCCGGGCTGGGCAGCAGCCGTGCCAGTTCTTCTCGTTCCACGGGATTCATCGGTGTCTCTCCTGTGCCTCTGCCTGTGCCTGTGCCGGCCTGACCGCCTCGGTGCGGCCGACAGGTATCTGTCCGCCGCCGGGGAGGGGTCTCGTTCTTTCGCGCCGTACGGGCTGCCGCGCGAGTTCCGCCTCCGCGAGGCCGCGCAGGCGTTGCCGGGCGCGGGCCAGCCGCGACCGTACGGTGCTGACGGGCACGTCCAGGGCCTCGGCGGCGGCCGCGTAGCTCAGCCCCGACCAGACGCACAGCGCGAACACCTCGCGCTCGCGGCGGCGCAGCTTGGCGAGGGCCGCGTGGGCGGCGGCGAGCCGGTCGGCGTCCTCCATCCGGCCGACCAGGTCGTCGGCGAAGTCGGGCACGGTCTCGCGTTCGGCGTGGCGTTCCGGGAGCCGGGCGAGGGCGGCGCTGTGCCGCCGGGCGGCGCGGCGGGTATTGCGGAGCACGTTCGTGGCGATGCCGAACAGCCAGGCCCGCAGACTGCTGTCACCGGGACCGCCGTCGCCGGGGCCGCCGTCGCCGGGACCGCCATCGCCGTCGTGGGAGCCGTCCGCCCCGGACCCCTTGGCGGTCTCGGCCAACTCGGCGTCCGACAGCAGCTTCTCGCGCAGCCGCCAGGCCTCCAGGAAGGTCAGCGAGACGACGTCCTCCGCCGTGTTCCGGTCAGCCGTCAGCCGCGCGGCATGGCCGTACACGGCTTGCGCGTGCTCCCGGAAGAGTCGGCTGAACGCCTCCGGATCGCCGTCCCGTACGCGTGTCCGTAAAGAATGTTCCACGCCTTCCCCTGTCCGCCCGGCACGGGCCGTCCCTGTGTCCCCGGTCACACAGGAAGCCGCCTCCCGCCACACTCCGAACCGCCCTAACCTTCAACCCGATGCCTCAGCCCGAACAACCCTCCACCGCCACCACCCGCCTCCGCCCGATCACGACCCGCCACAACACCTTGACCACCCGCACGGCGGCCATGCTGGAGGGAGCGGGCCACCTGCACGCGTACCTGACGCCGTCGGACGACGTGACGTCCACCTGAAGGCACACGAGAGCCCGGCCCAGGAGTGGCATATGCCGTGCCGGAGGTCGATGATGGACAAAGGGTAAGAAGGTGATGATGACGAACGGCCGCGAGTCGGAGAGGCGCCGTTCCTCGTCGCGGCAGGACGCCGCCGAGGAACGGCTCTCCGCGCCCGAGGCCATGCGGAGCGCGATCGAGCAGCTCACCGAGTTGCTGGGCCGCGCTCCCGAGTCTGTTTCCGCGCTGAAGCCGACCGACGAGGGCTGGGAGGCCCAGGTCGAGGTCCTGGAGCTGGAGCGCATCCCGCAGACGACCAGTGTGATGGCCGCCTACCGGGTCGCTCTGGATCCCGCGGGCAAACTGCTGGCGTACGAGCGCGGACGCCGGTACACGCGCGCGCAGGTCGACCGGGGCAACCGCTGAGCCGCAGACGCCACAGCCGCCGCTGAATCCAGAACAGGCTGCCGCTGGAGCTACGGTTCGCTGCACCCTGCCGTACGGCTTCCCGCATCGGAAGGGAAGAGATCGTGACTGTGGTGCCGCAGAGCGAGGGCGGCGCCGGCGCCGCCCGTGGTGGTGGCTCGGGAAACCTCTACGACGTGCTGGAACTCGTCCTGGACCGGGGGCTGGTCATCGACGCGTTCGTACGGGTGTCCCTGGTGGGCATCGAGATTCTGAAGATCGACGCCCGGGTCGTGGTGGCCAGCGTCGACACGTATCTGCGCTTCGCGGAGGCGTGCAACCGACTGGACCTGGAATCGGGACGCAAGGCCCCCTCCCAGCTGACGGACATCGTCGGGGACACCACCGAGTCGGGGGCCCGGGGCAAGAGCAAAGGGGCGCTCACGGGTGCGGTCGAGGCCGTCAGCGAGTCGCTCCAGAAGGGGCGCGGGGACGACGAGCGCGAGTCCGTCGGGCGGGAGAAGCAGCGCGTGCGCTCCGAGCGGGGCGCGAGCCGGCGTTCCTCCAGGGACCGTGAGGAGTGAGCGAGCCGATGTCCGTGTACGTCTACGCGATCACCAAGGCGGCGCATCCGCTGGGCCTGGACGACGTCAAGGGCGTCGGCGAGGACCCCGCCGAACTGCACGCCGTCAGCAGCGGCGACCTGAGCGCCGTCATCAGCGAGGCCCCCGAGGTGCTCTCGGTCAGCCGCCGGGACGTGGAGGCCCATCACGAGGTCCAGGAACAGCTGTGGGCCGACGGCGCCATCCTGCCGATGAGCTTCGGGTTCGTCGCCCAGGACGAGGCCGCCGTGGAAATGCTGCTCCAGGAGCGGGCCGAGGCGTTCTCCCGGCGCCTCGACGAACTCACCGGGCGCGCGGAGTTCAACGTCAAGGGCCTACTGGACGAGGACACCCTCCTACGCGCCGTTCTGACGGACTCCGCCCGGGCGCGCGAGCTGAACGACGCGATCCGCGAGGGCGGCGGGACGTACGAGGACCGCCTCGCCCTCGGTGAACTCGTGGCCCAGGAGGTGCAGGGCCGGCAGGAGGCGCTCGGCGAGGAGGCCCTCGCCGCGCTGCGGCCGTACGCCCTGGCCGAGCAGGTCGCCCCGCCGTCCCAGCAGTACTTCGTGAACGCCTCTTTCCTGGTGGACGGCGAAAAGTCCGACGAGTTCGCCGAGGCCGGCGGGGAGCTGGCCGAGGCCCTGGGAGAGGGGGTGGAGCTGCGGCTGCGCGGGCCGCTGCCGCCGTACAGCTTCGTATGACCGTCGCATGAGCCCGTCGTATGAGCCCGTCGTGAGCCTCGTACGACCCGCAGCCTGATTCGCCTGAGGAGGCGTTGTGGTGGGACTGGTCGGGACCATTCTTACGTTGCCGTTCGCTCCCGTGCGGGGCGTGGGGTGGGTGGTCGACAAGGTTCGGCAGGCCGCCGAGGACGAGTACTACGACCCGGGCCCCATCCAGGAGGAGCTGGTGAAGCTGGAGCGGGCGCGGACCGAGGGGCAGGTCGACGAGGAGGAGTTCGCGCGGCGCGAGGAGGAGTTGCTGCACCGGCTGGAGGAGATCAGCGCCTACCGGCTCCAGCAGAGGGAGACAGAGTCATGAACAACGCCACGATCGGCGCGGCCGTCCTCGGCGGGTATCTGCTGGGGCGGACGAAGAAGGCCAAGCTAGCCCTCGGCCTCGGCGCGATGCTGGCCGGGTCCCGCGTCAAACCCGGGCAGCTGGGCAAGGCGCTCGATGCCCCGTTCCTCGGCGACCTCACCAAGCGGGTGCGCACCGAGCTGACGGACGCGAGCAAGGCAGCGGCGACCTCCGTACTGACGTCGAAGGCCGAGAGCCTCGCCGGGACCCTGCACGACCGCACCGCAGGGCTGCGGGAGCGGGCCGAGGGGGACGGCGAGCAGGACGAGGACGAGGGCGAGGAGAGGGACCAGGCCGAGGACCAGGCCGAGGACGAGGACGAGGAGAAGGACCAGGCCGAGGACGAAGACGAGCAGGCCGAGGACGAAGACGAAGACGAGGCCGAACAGAAGGACCAGGCCGAGGACGAGGACGAAGAGAAGGACCAGGCCGAGGAGAAGGGCCCCGAAGAGGACGAGAAGGCCGAAGAGGGCCGGAAGAGGCCGGCCAAGAAGGCCGGCACAGGGGCCACGGCGCGCCGGAGCGGCGGACGCTCGACGGCGCAGCGCGGCGGGTCGACGGCCCGGAAGAGCGAACCGCGCCCGAAGAAGAAGACCGCCGCCGCGAGCCGCGCCAAGAGCGGCAGTGGCACACGGTCGAGGAGGCAGGACGATGGCTGAGGGCAGAACGGCGAACGGTACCGGCACCCTCAGCAGGACGCGCGAGGAGGCCGACGGGAACGCGGATTCGGGCACGACCCGGCTGAAGGAAGAGCTGGAGGACTACATCGAGGCCCGACTGTCGCTGATGCTCCAGGATGTGGGCCACGGGCTGGGCGATGGCGCGCGCAAGCTGAGCGACATGAGCGCGGGGACACTGACGTCGACCGCGTCCCATGCCAAGGACGCGCTGGCCGACAAGGCGAAGGGCATCACGGGCAAGGCGAAGGACGCCGTCACCGACAAGGCCAAGGACGTCACGGGCAAGGCGAAGGACGCCGTCACCGACAAGGCCAAGGACGTCACCGAGAAGGCGAAGGACGCCGTCGGCAAGGGGCACGGCAAGGACCCCTCGGGCGGCAGCGGCAAGGGGCACACCATCATCGAGGACATCGACGTGGGTGTCCCGGTGCGCGAGGCGTACGACCAGTGGACGCAGTTCGAGGACTTCGAACGGTTCGCCAAGGGTGTGGTCGGCGTCGAGCAGAAGGACGAGGCCACCACCCAGTGGCACGTCAAGGTCGCCAAGTCGAACCGCCGCTGGCGCGGCACCATCACGGAACAGGTGCCCGACGAGCGCATCGCCTGGACGTCCGAGGGCGACAAGGCCACCACCAGGGGCGTCGTCACCTTTCACCCGCTCGGGGAGAACCTCACCAAGGTGTTGCTCGTCCTTGAGTACTTCCCCAAGGGACTCTTCGAGAAGGTGGGAGGCCTGTTCCGGGCCCAGGGCCGCCGCGCCCGCCTCGACCTCAAGCTCTACCGCACGTTCGTCATGATGCGCGGCGAGGCCACCGGGGGCTGGCGCGGAGAGATCCGCGACGGAGAGGTCCAGGAGCCGGAGGCGTCCGACGAGGAGCGGGACGAGGAGGACGCAGAGAAGGCGGAAGACGCGGAGGAAGCGGAGGACGCGGAGGACCGGTACGACGAGGACGACGAACCCGAGGCCGAGAACGAGGACGACGAGGACGAGGCCGAGGACGAGGACGAGGAAGGCGAATGGGAGGAGGAAGAAGAAGAAGAAGAAGAGGCCGCGGACGAATACGAGGACGACGAGGACGACGAGGACGGAGAACCCGAGGTCGAGGGCGAGGACGAAGGGCGGGAGACAGCGAGGTCGAGGAGGTCGAGTGAGCCGTGACCCAGTCCGACTCCCCCGTTCCCTCGCCGTCGCGGAACCCCTATCCGTACGGCGGTGGTCAGGGCTCCAGCGCGAACCTCGCCGATATCCTTGAACGCGTGCTCGACAAGGGCATCGTCATCGTCGGCGACATCAAGATCAACCTGCTCGACATCGAGCTGCTCACCATCAAACTGCGCCTCCTGGTGGCCTCGGTCGACAAGGCCAAGGAGATCGGCATCGACTGGTGGGAGCACGACCCCGCCCTCTCCTCCCGCGCGTCCCGCTCCGACGGCCGACGCTCCCTCGCCGACGAGAACGAGCGTCTCCGCGCCGAGGTGAAGGAGTTGCGCGAACGCGTCGAGGAGTCCCCGCCGCAGCTGTCGGCGGCCGCGAGCGGCTCGCCCGAGCGCCGCCGCCCCCGCGCCGCCGAGCGCCAGCCCCGCGAGGCGGCGCCACGCGAGGAACGCCGTACGGAGGAGCCGCGACGCAAGCGGCGCAAGGCAGCGGTGAACGACGAGGACAACGAGGACCGGGACTGACGAGGACCGGGACTGACGAGGACCGGGACTGACGAGGACGGGGCTGAGGAGGACGGGGCTGAGGAGGGCTTCGCCGACGATGAGCGCGTACAGCGACCACAACGCCTACTACGACGACTACGACCGCCCGCTCAGCGGGCGGCAGGTGGCGCTGATCGACCTGCTCGACCGGCTGCTGAGCGGCGGCGTCGTCCTCACCGGGGACCTCGTCCTGAGCGTCGCGGACATCGACCTGGTGAGGGTGTCGCTGCGCGCGGTGATCGTCGCCGTCCGCGAACAGATGGACGAACAGTGGGCACTGGCCCTGCCCGAGCGGACGCCCCCGGAACCTGAGCGGACATCCCCGGAACCCGAGCGGACGCCCGTGGAAGGAGGCGGCGCCCATGACGACCCCCCTGTCTGACGGCGGCCCCCACACCGACCGCCTCCGCGAGGTCACCGAAGCCGCGACCCGCGCGTTCTCCCTGCTGCCCGCCCGGCCGGAAGAGGTCGCCCCGCCACGTCCCGGCCGGGGCGGAGCCGTGGCGCGCCGGTTGCGCACCGACCCCGACACGGTCGAGCGGGACCTCGTCCGTCTCGTCCTCACCATCGTCGAACTGCTCCGCCAGCTGATGGAACGCCAGGCCCTCCACCGCGTCGACCACGGCGGCCTCACCGAGGACCAGGAAGAACGCCTCGGCATGACCCTGATGGTCCTCCACGACCGCATGACCGAACTCTGCGACCGCTACGGCCTCACCCTGGACGACCTCAACCTCGACCTCGGCCCCCTGGGCACCCTGCTCCCGCCACCGCCCTGATCCGGCGCCGCGCACGTGACCCCGGTGCTGCACGGGCAGAGTGACGTCATGAATGAGGTCATGGACCAGGCAAAGGCACGCGCATGGCTCGCCACCGCCGTCGAGGAGGCGCGGGCCGGGCTCGCCGAGGGCGGCATCCCCATCGGGGCCGCGCTCTACGGGGCGGACGGCAGCGTCCTCGGGCGCGGCCACAACCGCCGTGTCCAGGACGGCGATCCCTCCACCCACGCCGAGACAGCCGCGTTCCGCGCTGCGGGACGGCAGCGGACGTATCGCGGTACGACGATGGTGACGACGCTGTCGCCGTGCTGGTACTGCTCCGGGCTGGTGCGGCAGTTCGGGATCTCGCGGGTGGTGGTCGGGGAGGCCACGACCTTCCACGGCGGGCATGACTGGCTCGCCGAGCACGGTGTGGAGGTCCTGGTGCTGGACGACCCGGAGTGTGTGTCCCTGATGCGTGACTTCGTCGAGAACGACCCGGAACTGTGGAATGAGGACATCGGTGACATCGGTGAGTAGGCCCCGCATCCCCACCATCGACCTGCGCCCCTGGCTCGACGGCGACGCCGAGGCCCGCGCCGGCATCGCCCGTACCGTCGACGAGGCGCTGCAGACCGCCGGTTTTCTCCTTGTCACCGGTCATGGGGTCGATCCGGCCCTCCGGACGCGTATCCGGGAGGCCGCCCGGGCCTTCTTCACGCTGCCCGTCGAGGCCAAGCAGGCGTACGAGGTGAAGGTCGGCGGGCGCGGGTGGCTCGGGCCCGGGGCCGAGGCGAACGGGTACGCGGAGGGTACGGAGACCCCGCCGGACCTCAAGGAGTCGCTGACGTTCGCGACGCACGAGCCGTTCGACGACCCGGTCGTGAACGCGGAGTGGTACGCGCCGAACGTGTGGCCGGCGGAGGTGCCGGAGCTGCGGGCGCTCTGCGAGGAGTACCTGGCGCGGATGGGCGAGCTGGAGAACCTGCTGCTCTCCCTCCTCGGCCAGGCCCTCGGCCTCGAGCCGGACTTCTTCTCCCGGCACATGAGCCACCCCACCTACGGTTTCAACATCAACTGGTATCCGGGCACGGAGGTCATCGGCGACCCGGTGCCGGGCCAGTTCCGGATCGGCCCGCACACCGACTTCGGCACGGTCACCATCCTCGACCGGCAGGCCGGGAAGGGCGGGCTCCAGGTGTTCACGGACGAGGGCGGCTGGGAGGACGCCCCGTACGACCCGGCGGCCTTCACCATCAACATCGGTGATCTGATGGCCCGTTGGACCGGCGACCGCTGGCGTTCCGGACGCCACCGCGTCCTGCCGCCCCCGGCCGACGAGCCCGCCGAGGAGCTGATGTCGCTGGTCTACTTCGGCGAGTGCACCCCGGGCACGGTCGTCGAGTCCGTGCCCGCGCCGGTCGGGCGGGTGGCGCACCCGCCGGTGGACTCGCACGTGTACCTGCGGGCACAGCTGGACTCGATCACCGTCAACTGACGTTCTCTCCTCCCGCCACGGGAACCCCCTCACCTCGGATGCCGTCTCCCCTTGCGTCATCACCTTGTATCGAGTGTTTGACACAAGATCCCCACCGGGGCATCTTGTACTCACCGCTTGATACAAGATGATCCGGGGGGATCTCCGCATGCTCGACACCGCCCCGCTCCAGCACCGGTTCCTCGACCACGCCGACCACTACGCCCGCTGGTCCGGGCTGGCCATAGGCCTCGTGGTCGCACAGGCGCTGTCCACGCTGGGGCACGTGGAGTTCGAGCAGCGGGTCGTGTTCTGCATCACGGCCTTCGGCCTGTGCGCGGTGGCCGGCGTGCTGCTCGCCGACGCTCTGACCCTGCGCCCCCAGGAGGCGGTCCGCACCGCCAGTCTCGCCCCGCGTCTGGTCAGAGACCATGTGCCGCCGCACATGGGCCCCCTGATCGCCCTCCAGGGGGTCTCCCTCGCCGTCCTGCTGGTGATCACGGCCGCCACGGCCTCCGTCGACCCCGACCGCATCTTCAGTACGGGGAAGGTCCTCACCCTCACCTGCAACGGGATGCGCGCGACCACCGGCCCCTGGCCCGGCCTCTACTACACCCTCCCGATGTTCGGGGCGCTCGCCATAGCCACCCCCACCTGCGTCTGGGCCCTGCGCCGCATCGCCCACGGTCCGGGCGAGGAGCAGCAGCGCCGGGATCGCGCATGGGCCGTCACCGGGGCCTGGGGCCTGCTGGTGTCGAGCCAGCAGCTGTACGCCGTGCTGATGGTCTCCCTCGCGCTGACGGAGACGGGCTGCGCCGGCGCGCTGGGCGTGCTCACCTTCTGGGTGTTCTACCCGCTGGCCCTGCTCAACCTGTTCACCGCCGTCTGGTCCCTGGTCACCGTGGTGGCACCGCGGGCCGTCGACGACGAGGCAGCGGCAGAGGGGTCCTCCGACGATGAGTGAGGCCGCCGTCCGCGTCGACACCACCAGCCAGGTACCGCCGTACGAGCAGATCCGCGCGCAGCTCGCCGCGCTGATCGTCACCGGGCGGCTGGCCGAGGGCGAGCGGCTGCCGACCGTGCGCCAGCTGGCCACGGACCTCGGGCTGGCACCGGGCACCGTCGCCCGCGCCTACCGCGAGCTGGAGGCCGCCGAGCTGATCCGCACCCGCCGGGGCGCGGGCACCCGGGTGGCGGCGCCCCCCACCGGCCCGACCCGCCCGTACGCCGTCCAACTCGCCACCCTCGCCCGCGACTTCACCTCGTCCGCCCGCGCACTGGGCGCCGACACCGAGGCCATCCTGACCGCCGTCCGCGACGCCCTGGGCCCCGATCCGTCCTGAGCGGACCGCCACGGCCCGTCACAGTGGAATCTCCTCCAGCGGCTCCAGCACCGAGTAGTCCCCGAAGCTCCGGCGATAGCGCAGGTGCCGCGTCTCCTGCGTGTGCCTGCGCTGCCACTCCTCCACCGCCGCCGGATCACTCCGTACGCCCGACTCCGCGCCGCACTCCGTCTCCTCGCCCGACACACACCGCGCCTCGTACTCCGGCTCCGCCGTCGCGTCCTGCGCGATGACGTACGGCACGTACCGGAACACGCGGCGCGGGCGGGCGGCTCCGGCGTGCTCCCGACGCTGATGGTGACGCAACAGCACGTTCGCGTCGGTCTCCGCGCTCCGGTCGTACCGGGCCCGCGCCTCGTCCCGCCGTACGGCCAGCCCGGCGCACGCCGCGCAACCGGGCAGCGGAAGAGGCGGCCGGCCAAAGCCCCCCTGCTCTCGCTGACGCACCCTCACACCCTTCTCTTCGTACGGCGGTTGGCCGCCTTCACCTGCGCCCCGATACGCTCCGCCACGGTCGCCGGCCGCAGCGTCGCCGGGTCCGCCTCCCACTCCCGGCCGCCACCCACCGGGCGCAGCATCGCGTACGGCCCGACCCTGTCCCGGTACTCCCCCACGCGCCGCGTCCGCGGATCGTAGACAAGCTGTCCCTCTGGTTCCACGCGCACTCCACAGCCATGTTCGTCACTCTGGGTGTACACAGCGTCGCCGACGGGAACGGTGGCAATCAAGGCGGTACGTGTGGCACTGGGCGTTTGCCACGGACAGCACGAGGGGGGCGTCATGACCAGGCGGAACGCGGAAGGGGCCGGTGGGGCCGGGAGTTCGGTCCTGTTCGGCGAGGTGCTGCGGCACTACCGCGAGGCGGCGCTGTTGACCCAGGAGGCCCTGGCGAGAGAGATCCCGTGCGACCGCTCGCAGGTGGCGAAGGTCGAGGCGGGCACGCGGGTGCCGAGCGAGCAGCTGGCGAAGCGGTGCGATGAAGTGCTGGACACGGGTGGGGTGTTGGCCCGGATCTGGGACAAGGTCGACTGGTATCCGGCCGTCCAGCATCCGGATTGGTTCGAGCGCCGGGTGGAGATGGAGGCGGTGGCGGTCGGCCTGCGGCAGTACCAAGAGCGTGTAGTCCCGGGCCTGTTGCAGACGGAGGACTACGCCCGCGCGCTCTTCTCCCGGTCCACCTCGGGCGATGAGGTGGAGGACCGCGTCCGGGCCCGGATGAGCCGCCAGCCCCGCTTCCTGTCTGACGATGGCCCGCTGTACGTGGTGGTCCTGGACGAGAGTTGTCTCCGCACTGCGGTGGGGAGCCCGGGCATCATGCGGGAGCAGTGCGCGCACCTGCTGAGCGTCGGGCAGCGCCCCAACATCCGTATCCAGGTGGCTCCGGCCGACCTCTTCGGGATCTTCCGCCCCCGGCAGTCCATGTCCCTGATCGAGCTGCCCGACGAACGGTGGCTCTACTCCGAGTCGATGGACCACAGCCACTTCAACAACGAACCGACGGCTTACGCCCGTTATAGCCGAACCTATGATGTGCTCAGGGCCGACATCCCGTCAGCCCGCGAGTCCGCCGCCCTGATCAGCGACGTGATGGAGGGGTACGAGCAACATGGACAGGTACGAGCTGAGCACGGCGACCTGGATCAAGAGCAGCCACAGCGGCGACAACGGCGGCGACTGCGTCGAGGTGGCCCCCGGTATCCCCGGACTCGTCCCCGTCCGTGACAGCAAGACCCCCCACGGCCCCGTACTGGTCATCAACCGCTCCGCCTGGCTCTCCTTCATAGGCGCCGTACGGTCGGAGTCGTAAGCGAACGGGCAGCCTTCGCCGTACTCCGAAAACAACCGCCCCTCCCTCCACAGCTGTTGGTAACCACAGCAGCTATGACAACCGCGACAACGCAGCCCCACTCCCTCCTCGACATACCCACGGCGTACGAGCACTCCGACGAACTCCCCCTTCATCGTGCTCGCCGGAGCCCGAGGCCTCGGCAAGAGCTCGGCGCTGCGGGAGCTGCGGACGGCGTACCGGGGCCGTACGCCCGTCGCGTTGATCGACGGCGAGGAGGCCCGGTTCGACCGGCCTCCCCCGGGCCGACCCCCGGCGTCCTGGTCGCCCGCGTACGAGGCGCTGTCGGCGATCGCGGAGCAGCTCGGGGAGCCCGTGGACGGTGCCGGGCGGATCACGTTTCCCCGACTGGCGTGCGGGCTGCTCGCCGTCGCGGCCGGGGGCTGGGGGGATCGCGGGCTGACGAGGATCTGCGCGGAGGCGGAGCGGGTCCTGCTGCTGAGCGACACGGGCGGCTGGCTGGCGGGGCGCTGGGTGGGGAAGACCGTGGCCCGGCTGGTGTCGTCGATGTCGGACCAGGGCCCGGTGGTCGAGGCGATCATCGAAACGGCGCTGGAGGCGTTCAGCGAGGGGATGTCGTCCTCGCACCGGCGGCTGCGCCGGGGCGCCGTCTGGTACCGCGACCACCCGAACGCGGCCGGGAACCCGAAGCTCGGCCTGGTCCTCCTCTCCCGGCACTTCAGGGCGGGCGGCGACGCCCGCACCCACGCCGAACACCATCTCGTACGGGCGCTGCTCGCGGACCTCGACGACGCGTACGCGGGGGTCGTGCCGCGTACGCAACGGGCCGGGCGGCCGGTGATCCTGCTCGACAACGTGCAGGAGGCGGCGGGGCGGAGGCTGCTGGAGTCGGTGCTGCGGGACCGGACGGACGGCAGGGCCGGCCAGGTGGCGTTCTTCGCCGGGTTGCGGGGGCAGGGGCACCCGGCCCTGCGGAACGCGGCCCGCCGCACCCTGCCGGAGGCGACCCGCACCAGCGGCTGGGCGCCGGGCGGTACACCGTCGTCACACGCCCTGCTGGTCACGCTCCCGCCCCTCTCCCCCGACGACACGCGGCACGTCATCGAGGCGGCCTGCGACGCGGGGCAGTCGATCCCTCCCCAACTCCCGCCCGGCATTCACCGGTTGACGGGCGGCAACCCCCTCGGCACGGCGCTCATGGCCGAAGCGGCCCGCCGGCACCTCCCCCGAGGACTCACCGCGCCGGCCGACCTGCTGCTCGCCGACGCCACCGGAAGCCCCACCTACCGCCTGTTGCTGGACCGGCTTCTCCCGGACGAGGACCACCTCGACGAGCTGGCCGTCCTCGCCATCGCCCACGACCACGACTCGGCGGTCGCCCTCGCCGAGTCACAATTCCCGGCCGACTTCGGCGAGTCGGGCGTACGGGCCCTGGAAGACCGTCTGACGGCGGAGGGCCACGCCCCCACCTCCGACCACTTCGTGAGCGACCCCTTCCTCCGGACCCTGCTGTTGCTGCGACTCCGCCACGGACGCGACGCCCACCGCGACCCGGACCACGTGGCTTGGCGGGACGCCCACCGCGCCCTCTCCGCCCACTACGGCAGCGCCCGCCCGCTCCACCGCGCCCACCACGAACTCGCCCTGGGCAACCCCGACTTCGCGATCGCCCACCTCCACGACACGCACCACTCCATGGAGCCCGGCGAGTGGCTCGCCGCCCTGGCCTTCATCGCGTCGGCCCCGCACCACACCCCCCACGACGACCGTGCCACCATCGCCCTCGACCACACGGACGCGGCCCACCGACACGTACGCCGCCTGCTCCACACGGCCTGGCACGCGGCGGACCCGTTGACCCCACCGGCTCCCGAGGCGACGGCGGGGTGGCCTTCTCGGCTGTCGGCCGGTGGGGCCTGATCGCGCAGCTCCCCGCGCCCCTGAAAGACACGGCCCCGCGGGCCGACGAAAAAGGCAGGGGCGCAGCCCCCTGC
>NZ_JBHVDX010000224.1:0-17050 GCF_042802555.1 Streptomyces sp. NPDC057474
GCACCCGAACCAGCCACTTCGCAGCACTTCGCCCCGCCGAGCTCATGCTCAACGGGGCGAAGCAGGACCAGCCCCCGAATTAACCAACAGCGTCACCTCGGTCACCGGGGGCCGCGCCCGTCTCAGGCCAACTGCTCCGGCAGCGGAGCCGCGTGGGTCACGATCAGACCCGACACCGCGCGCGTGAGGGCGACGTACAGGCGGCGGAGCCCCGTCCGCTCGTCCGGTTCGCCGTCGACGACCGCCCGGGGTTCGTCCAGGACGACGTAGTCGTACTCGAGGCCCTTGGCGAGCGTGGCCGGTACGAGGGTCAGGCGGGTCTCGTACGTCGTCTCCTCGCCCGGCGCGAGAGCGCCGATGCCAGCCGCCTTGAGCGCCTCGGCGAGCGCGGGCACGCGGGCGTCGGCGGCGATGAGCCCGATCGAACCCTCGTGGCGGAGCAACTCCTGGCACGCGGCGATCACCTGGGAGTCGTCCTCACCCGGCCGTACGTCGAAGAAGCCCGGGTTCTCACGGACCGAGGCGACCGGCGTCAGGCCGGGCGCGATGTGGGGGAGGAGCCGGGAGGCGTACGTGATCACGTCGGTCGGGACGCGGAAACCGGCCGTCAGCTCCTCCACATGGGCCTCCGTCTTGCCGAGGTGGGTCAGCGCCTCCTCCCAGCTCCGGGTCGCCCAGGGGGTCGTGCCCTGTGCGAGGTCGCCGAGGACGGTCGCGGAACCGGTGGTGCAGCGGCGCCCGACCGCCCGGTACTGCATGGGCGACAGATCCTGCGCCTCGTCCAGGACGACATGCCCGAGGGAGTGCGTGCGCTGTACGAGGTCGGTGGTCTCGTCGACGAGTACGGCATCGGCGGCGGACCACTTGGCCGACTTCACGCTCCGCACGGGCTTCGCCCACAGGATCGTCTTCTGCTCGTCCTCGGTCAGGATCCCGTCCGCGTGTACGGCGAGGAAGTCCGCGTCGGAGAGGAGGCGCAGGACGAGCTTGGCGGGCTCGACGGGGGGCCAGATCGCCTTGACCGCCGCCTTCACGGCGGTGTTGCGGGCCACCGCGTCCTGTACCCGGTCGTCGGGCGCCTCCCCGGACCGTTCCATCTGCACCAGCACGGCGTGCGCGATCCGCTGCGGCAGGGCATCGCGGGCGGCCCCGTAGCGGATCTCCCGGTCCAGCAACTCCCGCACGATGTCCTCCAGTTCGTACGCCGGTACGCGCCAGCGACGCGAACCCCGGACGACCATGACGGGCTCGGTGGGGAGGGTGACGTGCGACCGTACGGCCCGGCGGAGCACCTCGGCCATCCGGGCGTCGCCCTTGATGACGGCGGCCGCCGCCTCGTCCGCACCCCGCACCTCGACGTGGGCGACGAGATCGTCGACGGTCGCCTGCTTGACCTCCAGCTCGCCCAGCGCCGGGAGGACCTGCTCGATGTAGTGGAGGAAGGAGCGGTTCGGCCCGATGACGAGGGTGCCGGTGCGGGAGAGGCGCTCGCGGTGGGCGTAGAGGAGGTAGGCGACCCGGTGCAGGCCGACGGCGGTCTTCCCGGTGCCGGGGCCGCCCTGCACGCAGAGGGAGCCGGCGAGGCCGGACCGGACGATCTCGTCCTGCTCCGGCTGGATCGTCGCCACGATGTCCCGCATCGGGCCGACGCGCGGACGCTCGATCTCCTGCTGCAGCAGCTTGCTGGTGGCCGCCGCCTCGGCGGGGTCGGAGAGGTGCTCGTCCTCGTACGCGGTGAGGTCGCCGCCGGTGTACCCGAAGCGGCGCCGCAGTCCGACGTCCAGCGGATCGGTCTTGGAGGCCCGGTAGAACGGCTGCGAGACGGGGGCACGCCAGTCGATGACCATGGGATCGCCGTCCGCGTCGTGGACGTGCCGACGCCCGATGTAGAACCTCTCGCCTTCCGCTCCCTCGGCCTGGTCCGCATCGGGGGCGTGCAGATAGTCGAGGCGGCCGAAGAAGAGCGGGGTGTGGCTCAGGTCGGCCAGCGCCTTGATCCGCTCGTCGATCTGGCGGGCGAGCACCTCCGCGTTCACCCAGTTCGCGGTGACGTCCTTGATGTCCAGCGCCTCCACGTCCTCCCGCATGGCCCGGAGAGCGGAACGGGAGGCGGCGAGGTGGGAGCGCTCTCGGGAGAGGGGATCGGTGGGGGCGGCGGGATCGATGACGGTGCTCGGGGCGGGGGCGTCGGGGTGCGCGGACAAGGGGGTGCCTCCGGTGGCCTACGGGACCTAGGGGTCTGCCTGAGAGCGGGTTCCGCCTGGTGGCGGTGGCCGACCGGTTTCCGTCCGGGCGGCGGCGCTCCACGAACGGGAGGCGGGCAAGAGCGGAGAGTTTAGGTGAGGGGAGGGGGCGGAGGCCAACGGATTTCCACGGCTCACCCGATCGGGGCCCTGACCTGCCCTCGTCGTACCCCTAGGGGTCCGGTACGTCGCGGGTACTACGGGTGGGCGAGACCTGAGGGTGAGCCGGGGGCTCAGCGGGTTCACTCCGCAGACCGACGCAATCCAAAGGCGGAGGTTCCACCATGGAGACATGAGTGCAGCGACGTTCATCCCAGCCTCGGCCTCCGGCCGACCCGGTCCGCCGCCCGGCGCGACCGGCCTCGACGACCACCACAACCGCCACCGCCTCGCCGACGCCGTCCACGCCGTCAAGGTCTTCGCCGGCGCCGCCTTCGGCGTGATCGTCCTCGGCGAATACGCGGAGGAAGCGGGCATACGCCGCCGCTGAGGCCCCGCCCACTTCCCTGAGCCTCGTGTCAGCCCACGGGGCGGTCACCCCTGCCGAACAATCGGGTCCCTCGCGCGGCGCGACCTGACGTGAACCTTCTGATCACCCCGCACGTCGACCCTCCTGCCGCTCAACGCCCGTCCGCCTTCGTCTGCCTCAGCCTTCCTCGGGCAGCAGGATGTCCGCGTCGTCGAAGATCCGCAGCATCACCAGGAGCAGACGGCCGCGGGAGACCATGTACTCCGCGACGATCTGCGAGGTGAGCCGGATCTCGCGGTCCTGGTCGCCCACTCCTATGGTGCGGGAGAGCTCGGTGTACGGATCGCGGGCGAGCAGTTCGATCGCTTTGTCGAGCGAAGCCCGACGTGTGGGGTCGAGCCGGTCGCGATCACGGGCCGCCGGCTCGGTGTACAGCACCTCGTAGATGTCCTCGTGAGGCATGGTGCCCTCCCTGCCCTGGCTCGTGCTGGTCCGACTCAGCGTACCGAGCGCGGGCACCCCCCTGTGACCTCTTGCTCAGCCCTCCGTCAGCAGCTCGTCCGCGTCCATGATCCGGTAGGCGTAGCCCTGTTCGGCGAGGAAGCGCTGGCGGTGGGCGGCGAAGTCCTGGTCGATGGTGTCGCGGGCGACGACGGAGTAGAAGTGGGCCTGGTGGCCGTCGGCCTTGGGTCGCAGGACGCGGCCGAGGCGCTGGGCCTCCTCCTGGCGGGAGCCGAAGGTGCCGGAGACCTGGATGGCGACCGTGGCCTCCGGGAGGTCGATGGAGAAGTTCGCGACCTTCGACACGACCAGGACGTTGATCTCGCCCTGCCGGAACGCGTCGAAGAGCTTCTCGCGCTGCGCGTTGCTGGTCTCGCCCTTGATCACCGGCGCGTCCAGATGGGCGCCCAGTTCGTCGAGCTGGTCGATGTACTGGCCGATGACGAGAATCTGCTGTCCCGCGAAGCGGCGGACGATCGCCTCGGCCACCTTCCGCTTGGTCGCGGTGGTGGAGCAGAAGCGGTACTTCTCCTCCTGCTCGGCGGTGGCGTAGGCGAGCCGCTCGGCGTCGGTCAGGTTCACCCGGACCTCGACGCAGTCGGCGGGCGCGATATAGCCCTGCGCCTCGATCTCCTTCCAGGGCGCGTCGAACCGCTTGGGCCCGATGAGCGAGAACACGTCCGACTCACGGCCGTCCTCCCGGACGAGCGTCGCCGTCAGCCCCAGCCGCCGGCGCGCCTGCAGATCGGCGGTGAACTTGAAGACCGGAGCGGGAAGGAGATGCACCTCGTCGTAGACGATGAGGCCCCAGTCGCGGGAGTCGAACAGCTCCAGGTGCGGGTAGACGCCCTTCCGGCGGGTCGTCAGCACCTGGTACGTGGCGATGGTGACCGGCCGGATCTCCTTCCTCGTACCGCTGTACTCGCCGATCTCTTCCTCGGTCAGTGACGTCCGCTTCACCAGCTCGTGCTTCCACTGCCGCGCGGAGACGGTGTTGGTGACGAGGATGAGGGTCGTGGACTTCGCCTGGGCCATGGAACCGGCGCCGACGAGGGTCTTGCCCGCGCCGCAGGGGAGCACGACCACCCCGCTTCCGCCGTGCCAGAAGTTCTCCACGGCCTGCTTCTGGTAGGGCCGCAGCGCCCAGCCGTCCTCGGCCAGCTCGATCGGGTGCGCCTCGCCGTCCACGTACCCGGCGAGGTCCTCGGCGGGCCAGCCCAGCTTCAGCAGGGTCTGCTTGATCTGTCCGCGCTCGGAGGGGTGCACGGCGACGGTGTCCGGGTCGATCCGGGCCCCGACGAGCGGAGCGACCCTCTTCGACCGCAGGATCTCCTCCAGCACCGGCCGGTCGGTGGTGGTGAGGACGAGACCGTGGACCGGGTGCTTGGAGAGGGTGAGGCGGCCGTAGCGGTCCATCGTCTCGGCGACGTCCACGAGGAGCGCGTGCGGGACCGGGTAGCGGCTGTACTGCACCAGCGCGTCCACGACCTGCTCGGCGTCGTGCCCGGCGGCCCGCGCGTTCCACAGGCCGAGCGGGGTCACCCGGTACGTGTGGATGTGCTCGGGCGCCCGCTCCAGCTCGGCGAACGGTGCGATGACCCGGCGGCACTCGTCCGCCTGCTCGTGGTCGACTTCCAGGAGCAGCGTCTTGTCGGACTGGACGATTAGGCAGGACACACATACCTCCGGAGATAAGGTCGTCTCATGACAGAAACAACGCCTGTCACAGCACGGGCTATGCCCCGTGCCCGACGCCGGAAGGGCGTCCCGGCCAGCGCGCCGGGGATGCGCGCCGCTATCTATATTCGCCTATCGCGCGAAACCGACGAGACGACTTCCCCGGAACGCCAGCGCGCGGCCTGTGAAGCGTTGTGCGAGGCACGCGGCTGGGAGGTCGTGGCCGCCGAGGAAGACATCGATGTCTCGGGCTTCTCGCGCGGGCTTGACCGGCCGGGACTGCAACGGATCCTGACCAGGCTCGCCGAGCTGGACGTGATCGTGTTCTTCAAGATCGACCGGCTTGCGCGCTCGACGGTCGACTTCGCGGAGATCATGCGACTCGCCGAGCACCAGAGCGTTGCGCTCGCGTCGGCGACAGAGCCGCTCGACCTCACGTCGTCCATGGGCCGGGCCATGGCGAAGGTGATCGCGGTCTTCGCCGAGCTGGAGTCCGACACCATCGGGATGCGGGTGTCCAGCGCGCACGAGCACCTGCGTCGCGAGGGTCGCTATACCGGTGGCCGGGTCCCGTACGGGTACAGGGTCGTCGCCAACCCCGACGGGGCGGGCAAGGTACTCGTGGTCAACGAGGACGAAGCCAAGACGATCAAGCGGATCGTGGAGCAGGTCCTGACCAAGGACTCGCTCATGCAGATCATCAACGATCTCAACGAGGAGGGCGTGGCGTCGCCGGGCCACGCCTCACGCCAGACTGCGGGTAAGCGCAGCGACTCCAAGCAGTGGTACACGACGACGTTGCGCAGTCTGCTGGGCAATCCCCAGTTGCTCGGCCAGGTCATCGAGGACGGAAAGCCGATCCTGCGGACGGACGGGCTGCCCCTGGTCAACCGCCCGCCGATCCTCGACATGGACACCTGGCAGGCGCTCCAGGACGAGTTGGAGCGCCGGGCCAACCCCGGTGAGAAGCGTCGGGCGGGAACGTCCCTGCTGCGCGGAATCATGCACTGCGGAGTCTGCGGTGAGCGCATGTACACCTTCAGCGGGCGCAATGGCCAGCTTCGGTATCGGTGCATCGGACCTCTGAAGTACCGCCAGCGGGCGGCGAAGGGGGAGGAGAAGCCGGGCGTGAAGTGCTACGGGCCGACCGTGGCGGGGGTGACCACCGAGGAGTACGTCACCGAGCAGTTCCTCGCGAAGTACGGGCACCTTTCCGTGATGCGGATGGTCCAGGAGGTGGGCGAGGACTTCCGGCCGCAGATCAGGCAGGCTGAGGAAGCGCTGGCCGACTTGCAAAAGGATCGCTACGACCGCGGCCTGTTCAGGGGCGACGACGGTGCGATCCGGTACGCGGAGCAGTACGCCAAGCTGGAAGAGCGACTGGCGACCCTGAAGGAGAGGCAGCGAACGGCGAAGCCGGGCGGCGTGAAGGCGGAGCCGACCGGCGAGACGCATGCCGAGCAGTGGAAGCGCTCGAACATGGCCGGTAAGCGGGATCTGCTGTTGAACGCGGGCGGCTACGTGGAGGTGGCACCCGCGCGGCGTGGCGGCAAGAAGCTGGACACGTCGCGGCTGTCGGTGTACTTCGGCGAGGAGGGGCACATGCGGCGAGCGGCAGCGACGAAGGAGAGCGGACAGGAGACCGAGGCGGCCGACGGCCAGGACTGACGCCGACGTCACCGGACACACGCAGCGGCGCCCCCACCGGACGGAGGTAGGGGTGCCGCTGCGTATGTTCAGGGAGGCTCAATCGGATGAGCCCGCGAACTCGTCCGCGGAGCGGGTGTCGTGGGCCTTGCGCAAGGACAGGACCTCGTCCACGTGCTCCGCGGCCCAGGTGGTGATCGGCTCCACGATGGGCCGCAGGGAGTGGCCCAGTGGGGTCAGTTCGTACTCCACGCGGGGCGGGACCTCGGCGAAGACCGTGCGGGTGAGCAGGCCGTCGCGTTCCATTCCCCGCAGTGTGTAGGTGAGGACCTTGGGCGTCACGTGATGAAGCGTCCCGCGTAGTTCGCTGAACCGCTTGGGGCCGTCGCCCAGGTTCAGCACGATCAGCACCGACCACTTGTCACCGATGCGGTCGAGCACCAGCCGGGACGGGCAGCAGATCTCGGATTCGTCGGCAGCTTCTTTCACCATACCCAGAGGATACCTAAGTATCTTTGAAGTAACCAGTATCTCATTGATACCTTCTAGGTGAAGGCGTGTGCGCGGCACACGCGATGACTACAAGGAGGTCATGGGATGCGCATCTTGCTGTTCGGAGCCACGGGGATGATCGGCAGCCGGATCGCCGCCGAGGCGGGCGAGCGGGGCCATGAGGTGACCGGTGCCACGCGCGGCGGGAAGGACGGCACCCTCGCGGCGGACGCGAGCGACGCCGACAGCGTCGCGCGCCTGGCGGCCGGCCACGACGCGGTGGTCCTGGCGGTGTCACCGCCACGCGGCGGCATCGAGGCCACCGAGTCACTGCTGGAGGTGGGCCGCGGCGTACTGGACGGCGTACGCAGGGCCGGGGTGCGTCGCCTGGTGGTGGTGGGCGGCGCGGGCATCCTGGAGGTCTCCCCCGGTGTACGGGTCGTCGACACCCCCGGGTTCCCCGAGGACGCCCTGCCGCCGGTTCGCGCCCAGGTGGCGCTGTTCGAGCTTGTCCGGGACAACGCCGACGACCTGGAATGGACCTACCTCTCCCCGCCCGCGGTGATCACGCCCGGCGAGCGCACGGGCGCGTACCGGACAGGCGATCACCAACTGCTCAGCGACGGCGAGGGCAACAGCCACATCAGCACCGAGGACTACGCCGTCGCTCTCGTCGACGAGTTGGAGCGGGGCGAGCTCACCCGCCGCCTCGTCCACGTCGCGTACTGACCGGCTCACACAAACGGAAAAGTTGGCACGTCACCGGCACGTGTGGTGTGGGTTGCCAACCAAGTATCAGAGGAGCACCACATGACGAACAACAACAGCACCGCCGACGCGGTCGGTGTAGTCGAGGCGTACATGCAAGCGCTGCAGATCAAGGACACTGACACGATCTTGCGGCTCTACGCCGACGAGGCCGAGATCATCCCCGAGAACTTGCCCAGCCTGCGTGGCCGCGACGCGATTGACTCCTTCTACGCCAGCACCTTCGCCGCCATCGGGATGGAGGTCAACGTGGAGGTGGTTTCGACCGAGGTCTACGACGAGATCGCGATCGTCCGATCCGAGCAGCCCGTCACGGTGACTGCCGTGGCCGACGGCACTCGCACCCAGGCCTACTTCCGCGAGCTGTTCGTGCTGCGTCGCACCCCGGACGGATGGCGCATCCACAAGTACATGTTCTCCCAGAGCCCAGGGCAGGCCTAGAAGCCGGCGGTCACCGACCACGGTCGCGAAAAGGCGCACAAGCCCGAGGATCTGGGCCGGCTGTGGCTCTAGCGCGCCGAGGCCGGGGACACCGACGGCGTGCTCGCGCTGTACGAGCCCATCGGGGCCCTGTACTTCCAGGGTTCGGCCGGCACCGGCTACAGCGGACTGCGCAAAGCCTACGAGGCGATGCTGGCCGGCACCCCGAAGATGCCCTCACATCCCAGCCAGATAGCGAACCGATGCTTGAGTACCCGACGTCTCGGTGGTTCACGCGAGCTTCAGGTGGCGTGCTGGGCGGGTTTGTGCCAGGGTCCGATGACCTTGATAGAGGGGCGGCAATACGCCAGCGCGACACCATCGCGGGTTGTGAACTCAACTGTCTCTGCAACGAGTTCACAGAGGGAATCCCCGTCTGCTTCGGACAGCGCCGTCCTCAGCGTTGGGACGGATTCTGCCAGGTCCCATGAGGGGGAACTGAGGCGGAAGCCGCCGAGGGCGTGTGCGTCGGCGAGGCGGAACGAGAGGCGAGTACTGGGCTGGGGTTCATAGCGAGGTGCGGCTGTCAGCAGGCCGGCCCTGATGGATTCGGGGCCGGAGATGACGACCCGCATGGAGGTTGATCGGGGCAGCACTTCGAAGTGGTCGGCTTCGTGGCTGTCGTGGGACGGCGATTGCCTGCCGAAGAGCTGCCCGATGACCGTGGCGACTTCCTCAGTCCCAGTAGAGACACGCCAAGAGCCTTGGCCGCAGTGGAAGCGGCCGACGAACGTCGTCTTGCGGTTGATCATGAGAAATCCCCCTCCTGCTTGAGGCGTTGCGTATGGGCTATGTCGTGGCGGACCTGGGCTGCGAGGAACTCCTCACCGGGGCGGTAGCCGCTACTGAGGTAGGTCCAGGAGGAGGCGGTGACGAGGGTGGTCTCGTCGGTGGCGGGGAGGCCGGCGCGGGCGCGGGCGGCTTCGACCTGGGCGAGGCGCCAGGCGCGGCGTACGTCGCGGAGTGCGCCGAGGGTGGTGGAGTAGGCGCGGGACTTGGTGGAGAAGTGGCCGCGGAAGCCGAGCATGTGAGCCCACTTCCAGAGCTTGAGTTCGGCGAACTCCGGCAGGTGGCCGAGGGCCCAGGCGGTGCGGATCATCTGGCGCACGTGCTGCCGGACGGGCAGGGCCTTGATGGGTTCGGTTTGTCCGGTGCCGTGGCAGTTGGCGCAGCCGTGCGGGAGGCGGGTGGCGCTGCGTACGTAGCCGCGTCCGGCGCAGGGGCGGCATATGAGGGTGCGGTCTACGGTGCCGGTGCCTTCGGCGCTCTTGGTGGCGTACTTGGCGATGTATCCGGCGACCTTGGCGTCTGTGTACTCAGCAACGCGCGCATCGGTGAGTTCGCCGTCGCCCAGGGCGGTGATGGGGTCGACCTTGTACCGGCCGCCCCAGGCGATGACACGTTCGCCGATGGCGTCGGACTCGATGGTGAGCCGGGCACGCTCGACGGCCAGGCCCACGGCGACCTTGAGGGCGTCGAAGGTGGCCCAGGGCGGGGGCGGGGTGGTGTGGCCGTCGGGTCCGTCGAAGCGGATCACGGCGTGGAAGTGGACCAGGCCGCGCTTCTGGTACTCGGCGACCTTGGCAAAGGAGACGCGCAGGGTCGAGTTCAGGGCCTTCTGCGTGATGCCGAAGTGCTTGGCCAGGGCGCGGCGCAGGTAGGTGGTGAAGCGTGCCCAGAGCTGTCCGGCGTGGGCGTTCCACAGCACGGCGCCGGTGTAGTCGTAGGTGGCCGGGTTCAGGGGGGTGCCGAGTTCGGGGGCGTCTTCGGCGTGGGTGTCGCCGCAGGTGCAGGGGCGTCGCTTGCCCACGTCGGTGGTCGGGCGGTTGTGGACGGGGCCGAAGGAGGGGGCGGTGAGGGTGACGAAGGCGCGGGGGTGGTCGCGGACGGTTTCTGCGACGCTCTTGCCGCCGGAGAGTCCGGCTTTGATCAGGTGGTAGGTGTCGGCGGCGTAGACACGGGAGCAGGCGGGGCAGCGCGAGGAACGGCGGTTACCGCAGGTGGTCAGCAGGCGTCCGGAGGGTTCGTCCTCGGAGCGGTAGGAGCGGACCACTTCCTTGGTGGTCGGGTCGGTGGTGACGGTCCAGCCGTGAAGGTTGACGGGGCTGGTGCAGCCGCGCAGGTCGTGTACCTGCTGCTGTACGCGGTCGAAGTCGTGGGTGTTGGCCAGTTCGACCAGGTCCCGCAGGCCGGGGCTGATCAGGTGGCGCAGGTCCAGTTGGCGGCTCATGAGTGGAGGGGTCTCCCTTCTGGCACGACGGTTGGGGCACGCGGGCAGCAGACGTCACGGCAGCGCGGCCGGGCTGCTGCCCGTGTGCATGACGGACTGGCCCAGGGACGGGCTCGGGGTGGGGCGGTGCCGGAAGGCCGGCGGGAGAGCGGCTCTACAGGGCGGCGTGGAGGGCGGTGGCCATGGGCAGGCCGAGGCCGAGCCGCCTCTTGAGCTGGGCCGCCGTGATGGGTTCGCCGTGCTCGGCGTGGTGGGCCGAGGCGATGGCGCGTGCTTCGGTCAGCAGCGGCTCAGGCACCTTGACCGCAGGCGCAGGCGGGACGAGCGCTGGGGTGTTGAGTGCGGGGGCCGGGTCCGGTTCCGGCGCGACGTGTGGTGCAGGCGTCGGGGCGCGTTCCTGTTCGGCGGAGGCCGGGGCGGGCTCTTGCGTCGGTTCCGTCTCGGCAGCCGGGGCCGGGGCGGTTGCTTCGGTGGTGACCGCGTGGAAGGAGCGCAGGAGCTGGGGGCCGACCGCTCCCCAGCCGAGGAGTAGCAGCGGGGCCACGGCGTCCACGGCGGCGCGGCCGTAGTGCGCGGCGGTGACGGGTTCGGCGATGTTGAGGGCCAGGGTGAGCAAGCCGGAGATGTGCATGAGGCGGGTGGCCGCCTTCATCTGCTCGGGCGGGACGCCCCGCAGGGAGAGGTAGCGCAGGGCGACCAGGAGCCCGACCACTGACAGGTCGACCATGGGGGCGATCAGGGGTGCGATGGGGGCGGGGACGCCCAGGCGCAGGGCCAGGGCCCAGACGTTGCCGAAGGAGAAGACGAACGCCAGCAGGGCGATGACGCCCATGACCACGGTTACGGTGCGCTGAGTGATCCGGTCCTCAGACATTGGGTGTTCACCTCCTTTCACAGGTGGTGGGGCGTTGGCCGCCGGGTCGTCAGGCCGCGATCGGCGTGGAGCCGTCGTCCGGGTCGGTCTTGGTGAAGTCGACGGTGGGAAGCAGGTTGGCCGGGTCGGCGGTCAGATGGGCGGTCTTGCGCGCGATCTCGGCCGCCCACTCGTCCGGCACGTACGGGGTGCGGATGCGAGTGAAGCCGGGCTGTGACTGGTGGTTCATCGAGGCGACGCCGACGTAGGCCGGGTCCTGAAGGTTGATCGGGTTGGCGTCCGGCCAGTCCCGGATGTCCTCACCGAGGGCCGCCACGGCAGCTTCGGCGGTCTTCTGCGCGAAGCTCAGGCCAATGGGGCACACGTCGCGGATGAAGGTGGGGATGGCGTCGCCCGTGCTCTTCTGCGTCGCGAGGATGACGAGCATGCCCACCGAGCGGCCCTTCTTGACCAGGTCTTCCACCAGCCGGGCGTTCTCGGCAGCGAGCGCGGCCAGCCTCTTGGTCTTGGGGTCGCTGCCCTTGTGGTCGCGGAAATAGGTGTGCGCCTCGTCGATGATCAGCACGACCAGCGGCCACTTCTCGGATGGGTCCACGTCCCACATGGACTTCACCCCGAGGACATCGCGCACCAAGGTCGAGCGCACGCGCCGCAGGTCTACCAGCCGCCGGAACAGCGTGTTCGCCTCTTCGAGGTCATCGCCGACGAAGGCGAACATGCGCTGTACCCAGTCGGCGTAGTCACCCTCGTACGCGGCGGACACCTTGCCGTCCGCGCAGGCGAACTGAACCCACGGCGCGGGCGCCCAGTCGGACAGAAGCCTGTTGATCAGCGACGTCTTGCCCTTGCCAGGGAGGCCGGCCACGCACATACCGGTCACGTGCCGAAGGTCGACGCACACCGGCTGGGCGTACTCGTCCACGCCCAGATCCAACCGGGCCACCTTCTCCGGCACCTTGCCCGTGGGGCGGTGCTCGGTGGGGAACTTGAGCGGATCGAGCCGCACACCCCGGATGACGACCGATCCCGGTTCATCCTGCGTGACCGCGACGCGCGTGCACCGCCAGGCGTCCGCCAGGTACGGGGCAGCCTTCTGGTACTGCTCCAGGCCGACCCCGGGCAGGCAGCCCGCCCGAGCGATCACCCCGTACGCGTCATGCGTCACCTTCAGCGTGGGGACCAGGACACGGGGCCTGACGGGCTTGCCGTCCGCGTTCACCAGGGAAGCCATCGCGGTGGGCATCTTGTCCGTGGCGCACAGCTTCAGCATCTGCGCGAGCCGCTTCCAGGTCCGTCGCACCCGCACGGCCTGCCGGATGGACTGCCGGGTCATGGCATCGGCCCGCAGGTAGCAGACGACCCACACCAGCGCCCACACGGCGATACCGGCCAGACTCGCTCCGATCAGGACCGGGGCGTAGCCCATCACCTCAGTCACGTCGTTCACGGTCACTTCGCTTCCTTCCTTCGATTTCGGGTCCGGGTGCGGTCGGCGGGTGTCGTCGCAGCGAGGATCAGGCAGATTTCCGCGCGCTGGACCGCGTCAGCGTGCGGAAAGCCGTGGTTCGCCCACATCGCCGCGACGCGACGAACCCTGTCGTCGTGACCGGCGAGCGTCAGGCAGATCTCCGCATGGCGAAGAGCCGATGCGGGCGGAAAGCCCGCGCTCTCCCACACCGCCGCGACACTGTGAAGCTGGGTGTCGCGGCCGGTGCGGGAGAAGGCGGTGCCGCTCACGCCGTCTCAGCGGCCGGGGCCGAGCCGCCGACCAGGTCCAAGCGGTCCGCGCGGTAGGCGATGCCGTCCGAGAGCGATCCGTTGAAGATCCGGGCCCACGGGGTGGCGAACAGCTCCACCGGCATGACCGGCACACCCGGCTTGAGGCCGTTGGGCAGACCGGTCTCCGGAACGGTGATCTTCAGCGCCTCGGCGCGGTCCTCCTCCATGAAGAAGAGGGTGATCGTGAACAGCTTCGCGCCGGTTTCGCGGTCCACGGCGAACTGCGTCTTCTCGGCGTCCGCGTACTTCGGCACGGCCATGTTGCCGACCATGAACGACGCCGACGGGAGCAGACCAACACGGATACGAGCCATGGGGCACTTCCTTTCGAGTTGGGCCGGTAGGTCCGGCCGCACCACTACATAACCACGACACTCGCTACACACGCAACACCCGCACACCGATTGTCTCGCTACACACGCGACACAAGGGTGATGCGGGTGTATCGCGTGTGAGGTAAGCGCCCGTATCCTGCGGGCATGACACTGCCGCTCGAAGACGACTCCCGGCCGCCTTACGTCCAGGCCGCCGAGGTCCTGCGCAGAGAGATCAGCACCGGCCGACTGAAGCCCGGCGACAAGCTGCCCTCTGCCCGCGCACTCCAAGACCGGTACGGCATCGCAAGCAGCACCGTGCAGAACGCGCTACGGCTCCTCAAGAGCGAAGGGCTGATCTACAGCGTCCAGGGCCGGGGCAGTTTCGTCCGCAATAGCGCCACCATCGCGCCGGCCGAAGCAGCCCCCGGCGAGCAGGGCCGAGAAAACCGGCTCGAAACAGTCGACCATGCTCCCGGCCCCAGCGCGGAATCCCTCGCCGAGGACATGAAGGCCATGAAGACCGATATCAAGCGGCTTGAGGAGACGGTGACTCGGCTTCTGGAGATCGTGGAGGCTCAGCAGCGGAAATAGCCGTCGCCAACCGCTGCACCATCGCATCCAACCGGGCAACCGCTGCGCACACGTCGGTCAACTCCGCATCCAGCACGGCTATTTCATGCTCGGTCATTTTCCGCTCCCCGCCTTGCTTCCGTGCCTTTTCCGTGTCATCGCGCCGCCCAGAGCCAGCCGAAGCCGGGCTTGCCCGCGCAGGCCAACCAGCAGCCATCGCGCCTGGTGAGTCAGGTCTACCGCGCCGACCGGACACGTTCGAAGGCCCCGGCCTCACGCTCCCGTCCAGCGGGCAAGAACCTTTCTGCGCGGCCCGCATGGCGGGAGGCGTGACCAACTTGCGCCCACAGGGCAGATAGAGCGAACCGGGAGATCCGGGCCCGCGGCGAGGCGAAGAAGTCGGATTGCATCCGGCGCGCTCCGCTTGAATTCGAACGGACGCCCCACCGCCCCCGCACTTCGCGGCCAACATCACACATCTCCCTTCGTTCGCCGAGGAACATCAATGGTCCGGAGAATCGCCGGTGTGGGTAACCGGCGATCGTCGGCTACGTTCCGCCCCTTGCGTCGAGGGGCGCCTATAGGGGTTCGCTTTTCGGGTCGCGTGTGACCCGACGTAAATGTGACCCTCGCCATGCCGCTGCTCCTCTCTGGCGGGAACTTGGCCGCCCCTCTCCTCACGCTCACGGAAGCCGCCGATCTCCGGCCCTCACCTGCTATCAGGTACAAAAATCCGCCCGGGTGTGACAGCTCAAAGATCACGGATAGGTAACGGTGGGTGTGATTTGCCGTGCGTTTTTCCACAGCTCCAACCCTGGGCCGATTTGCCTGTGGATAAAGTTCGCTGACCTCCGGAGCAAATAGGCTGCAATGCGCCCATGCATGTCTATAACGGTTGCGGAGATGTGGAACGGGTTGGGAAGGCGAGGACGCCGCATGGGCGCATGACCGGCCACGGGCCCAGCGCAGCGTGTCTAGTCCCAGGTGATGTTTGACGTTCTGGTCCCAGCTGATGCTTGACGGTGGGCCTAGACAACATCGGAAACCTTGTAGGGCTTGTTCGCCTTGACGTGGCGGACGGGAATGTCGGTCGTGCGCCGGATGACCCGGACCTGCCCGTCCAGCTCGACGGTGATCGTCGACTCCGCCACGTGCACGGTCACGGTCTGGCCTGCGTACTGGCGGCCGAGGGAGACGGTCTGCCGGCAGACCATGACCGTGCCGACCGCGCTGACTCGCCGCTGGACGCGGACCGGCTCGACACGGGGCCGTGGCGGTGGGCCCGCGGGCCGCAGGCCGCGCAGACGCCGGACCTCGTCGGGACTGAGCGGGTTGGGCCGCACCCGCAGCAGCTCCCGCGAGGACAGGTCGAAGAACGACAGTGTCTCGTCGTCGATCCGGATGCCGACCTGGCGGCCACCCAGGATCTCTGCGGCCAGCACCTGGTGCCCGGCCAGGCCCACCAGCCCACTGTTGTTCACGGCCCGGTCCACCTCGAACGCGGCCGCCCCGTCACCGGCCGGAAGCGGTGCCGGTCCCGCCGCACGGCCTCCGCGAGCCGCCAGCTGCGCGAGATCCGTCACCGACAGGTGTGAACGCACGCTCTTGATCCGCGTCCCGGCGACCAGGAGATGGATCACCGAGGTGTCGGCCCAGAAGGTCACCGTCAGCCCTGCGCGGGCCGGGCCGAGCCAGAACTGCTTGCCCGCGACCTGCAGGTTCCCACTCGCAGGGACCACCCGCTCGAACTCCACCGGCCCACCGGGCTCCACCGGCACCGTCACCGTCTCCGGCGGATCCGCAGAACCCTCGGGCACCACATCGCCAGGATCTGCAGTCACGGGCGCCGTCCGCTGCTGCGGCACCAGCGCCAGCACCCCGGGCACCCGCACCCCCAGCACATCCCGCTCCGACTCGGGGACCGGGACGAACCGCTCGGCAGGAGACTGCATGTCCAGCGCCTGATGCGGACGCACACAGTTGTACTCCTGCACCCACGCATCCAGCGCCGCCTGAGCCGCACCGACACTCTCGAACGCACCACAGTCGTCGAGGAGTTCACGCCGCAGCGTCTGATGGAACCGCTCCACCTTGCCCGTCGTGGTCGGCGACGCCGGCTGCGTCAGCCGGTGCGCGATCGCGTTCTCCCGGCAGATCCGGTCGAACAACACCTCACCGCCCTGCCCGAACCGGTCGGTGAACTGCTTGCCGTTGTCCGTGAGCACCTCCTCCGGCACCCCGAACGTCTGCAAGGCCCGGGCGAACGCCGCACAGACCGCCCGGCCGGTTGCCCGCTCGACCACCGATGCGATCACGCAGTACCGGGAATGGTCATCCACCCCGGTCACGACCTTCGCCTCGGTCAGCTCGCCGCTCACCGGGTTGACCAGCATCACCCCGCCGACGATGTCCATCTGCCACAACTGCATCGGCCGGTCCCGCTGCCAGCGCTTGTAATCCGACCGCTTCCGGCGCCGCACCTCCGGCTCCACCAGCCCATGACGGACCAGGATCCGATACACCGTCATCCGCGACGGCACCGGCGTGACTGAACCGGACCGCTCCAGCACATGAGCGATCCGCCGCGGACCCCACCGAGGATGCTTGCGCCGCAGCTCACACACAGCCGCCTCCACCTCCGCAGACGCCTGATGCGGACACGAAGCCGGCCTACGCGACCGGTCCACCAACCCCGCCAGCCCCTCGGCCTCATACCGGGACTTCCACCCGCTCACCGTCTGCCGCGACACCCCCAGCCGGGCGGCGACCTCCGTCACCGTCGCGCCCGCCAGCACCGCAAGCACAGCCCGGTATCTCTGCTCGACAACCGACAACTCCACCAGAGCCAATCCCGGCCTCCCGCCACACGCCGCAACGACGTGCACAGAAAAGCCGATCACGGCCACCGTCAACCATCAGCTGGGATCGAAGTGTCAAGCATCTCCCGGGACCGGACAGGCCCAGCGCAGCGGAGCTGTTCAGAGTTTCTTTACTGGATCAAGG
>NZ_JBHVDX010000225.1:0-16993 GCF_042802555.1 Streptomyces sp. NPDC057474
GAACCACATTCGGTTCGGGTCACCCCGGCGGTTTTTTCGTAATCATTCTTTCAGAGGCGCGGGGAACTGCGCGAACAACCACGGGCAACCCGCGGCCGACGTCGCACAGAACCCCCTACAGCGCTCCCCTACTCGGCTTCCCTGCGAAGTGACGGCTTGAGGTCCTTCAGGCGCCCGAGCAGACCGTTCACGAACGACGGCGAGTCATCCGTGGAGAACTCCTTCGCCAGCTGCACCATCTCGTCCAGCACCACCGCGTCCGGAGTCTCGTCGACCCAGATCAGCTCGTACGCCCCGAGCCGCAGGATGTTGCGGTCCACGACCGGCATCCGGTCGAGCGTCCACCCCACCGAGTACTGCGCGATCAAATCGTCGATGCGCCGCGCGTATTTCGCATAGCCCTCGACCAGCTGCATCGTGTACTCGCTGACCGGGGGCTGTCGGTTGTCACTGTGAGCGTGCCGGATCCAGTCCGCGAGGACAGTCACGACATCGACCCCGCGCTGGTCGCCCTCGAAGAGAATCTGGAAGGCGCGCTTGCGGGCCGTGTTACGGGCAGCCACGGTTAGCTGTTCACCCGGCCGAGGTAGTCGCTCGTGCGGGTGTCGACCTTGATCTTCTCGCCGGTGGTGATGAAGAGCGGCACCTGGATCTGGTGGCCGGTCTCCAGCGTGGCGGGCTTGGTGCCACCGGTGGAGCGGTCGCCCTGGACGCCAGGCTCGGTCTCCTGGATCACGAGCTCGACCGCGGCCGGCAGCTCGACGAAGAGCACCTCGCCCTCGTGCTGCGCGACGGTGGCCGTGAAGCCCTCGATCAGGAAGTTGGCGGCGTCGCCGACGGCCTTGCGGTCGACCATGAGCTGGTCGTAGGTCTCCATGTCCATGAAGACGAAGTACTCGCCGTCCATGTAGGAGAACTGCATGTCGCGCTTGTCGACAGTGGCCGTCTCGACCTTGACGCCGGCGTTGAACGTCTTGTCGACGACCTTGCCGGAGAGCACGTTCTTGAGCTTGGTGCGCACGAAGGCCGGGCCCTTGCCGGGCTTGACGTGCTGGAACTCGACGACGGACCAGAGCTGGCCGCCTTCGAGCTTGAGCACCAGGCCGTTCTTGAGGTCGTTCGTGGAAGCCACGGTTGCGGAATCTCCTGGACTGACGTGGACGACCCCGGGCCACGCGCACAGCCGATGAGCTAGAGCGCGAGCAGCTCCTTGGTCGTGATGGTGAGTAGCTCGGGTCCGCCGTCCGCCTCGGGGCGTACGACGAGCGTGTCATCGATCCGGACACCGCCCCGGCCCGGGAGGTGGACCCCCGGTTCGACGGTGACCGGCACACAAGAGTCCAGTTTACCCATGGCCGCGGGGGCCAACTGCGGGTCCTCGTCGATTTGGAGTCCGACCCCATGCCCCATCAGCATCGGGAGACCGTCACCGTACCCCGCGGAGTCCAGGACCTGGCGGGCCGCGCGGTCCACGGCCCGGTAGGCCGCACCGGGTGCCAGTGCCTCCCGTCCGGCGCGCTGGGCTGCGAAGACCAGGTCGTACAGCTCGATCTGCCAGTCGGCCGGCGAGGTGCCGATCACGAACGTCCGGCCGATCTCGCAGCGGTAGCCGCGGTAGGTCGCGCCGAGGCAGACGGAGAGGAAGTCGCCCTCTTCGACCCGGCGGTCGGTGGGAACGTGACCGGGGCGGCCGGAATTCGGGCCGGTGGCGACAGAGGTGGTGAAGGCCGGGCCGTCGGCGCCGTGGTCGACGAGGCGGCGCTCCAGTTCCAGGGCGAGGTGGCGCTCGGTGCGGCCGACGAGGATCGATTCGAGCAGTTCGCCCAGGGCCTGGTCGGCGATCTCCGCGCCGATCCGCAGACAGGAGATCTCCTCCTCGTCCTTGATCACTCTCAGCTGCTCGACCGCGCCGCCGAGGTCGGCGAGCCGCAGCCGGGGCGCGACCGAGCGGATCGCACGGTGTCGGCCCACGGTGAGGTGGTGCTCCTCCACGGCGAGCGACTCGGCGCCCAGGGCCGTGGCCAGATCGGCGGCCGCGACTGCCGGGTCGCCACCGGGCCTCGGCAGCACCTGGACGCGTACGGCGTCGTCGGGCCTGCCCTCTCCGATCTCGCCGCTCGGCGGTCCGCCGCAGACCAGGACGTCCTCGCTCCTCGCGAGCAGCAGGACCGCCCCCTGGGGCGCCGCGCCCGCGAGATAGCGCACGTTGGCAGGGCGGGTCACGAGTGCGGTGGCGCTGCCGCTTGAGTGGCAGCGTTCTCTCAGCCGAGCCCGACGGGCCGCGTACACCTCTGACATGTGCCGAGCGTATGAGTTCCGCTGGTGAGCCGCCGGTCGAGAGAGGCCGAGTGGGGGGTGCGCCTGGGCGGGGGACGGGGGTGCGACGAGGGGTTGTGTGCCGTCTGCGAGCCGGTGGGGGTTGTTCGCGCAGTTCCCCACGCCCCTTTTGGGTTGGCTCAGGCCGCCGTGTTCACCGGTGCCGTCCGCTCTTGCGCTTCTACCACTTGGGCGGGCTCGCGATCGACCTTGCCAGGACCTCGTCCAGGACGCGGGCCGTGGCCGGGACGTCGAGCTGGGAGTTGTCGATGATCGGCAGTCCCGAGCCGTACCAGCCCGCCATCCGGCCGTGGATGCGGGCGACCTCTTCGTCGGTGAGGCGGCGGTTGCCCGAGCGCTCGGCGTTGCGTTCGAGGACAATCTCCAGGCCCGGCAGGAGGACGACGGGCAGCAGGCCGGGGCCGACATGCCGCTTCCAGCCGCCGAGGCCGACGACCGGACGGTCGGGGAAGACGGCGTCGTCGAGGATGCAGGAGATGCCGTTGGCCAGGAAGTTCCGGGCGGAGAAGCCGCAGGTGCGGCGGGCGAGACGATACTGCGCCTCGGAGTTGTCGTTCCAGCCGGACTGCGGGTCCGCGAAGCCCGAGCGCACCCACTCGCGTACGTCGTCCAGGCTGATGTGCGCGGTGGGCACCCGGCGGTGGTCCGCCCAGTACTTGGCGACGCTGGTCTTGCCGGCTCCGGCGGGCCCTATGAGCAGGACCGCGAGCGTGGTGGCCGTGATGTCGGGCGCGCCGGTGGCGGGCGGCGGCATGGTGACGGGGCCGCCCGGCGGCAGTTGCACGTGTCCGCTGGTGTCCCTCGGGACCCCGGTCTGCTGCGGGGCCGAGGCGTGCGGATGCCCGGGGCCTCCGGCGAAGCCCGGTGCGGGCGGGGGTACCGGCCCGGGAGGCACGGGCGGGGGGACGGATCCCGGGGGCACGGCCGGCGTGGGCGGGGCCACGGGCGCGGGCGGGGGCACGGGGCCGGGGTGCGTGCCCGGGGGCATCGGGTGGCTCGCGCCCGTGTGTCCCGGAGGGTTCGCGCCCGGCGCTCCCGGGTGATGGGGGGCCGGGGGTCCCTGGTGGTTCGCGGTCGGCGACCATGGGGCCGCCGGGTCCTGCCCCGGCCGATGGGGCGGCGGCAGCGGAGCTCCCACTGCGTGCTGCATCCGGTGCCACTCCGTCTCGTACAGTCACATCGACACTGGCGGGCAGGGCCTTTCGACCCCGCCCTTACCGAACGGTACCGTCCCCGGCCGCCGTTTGGTGAACGGCCGGGGGCAGCCCGAAGTGCCCAAGTGGCCATGGACACAAGGCGAATCGGGCAAGAGGTGCCCGAGCGGGCGTTACTGGCCCACTTCGCCGTAGGCGGCGAGGAGGATCGCCGGGTCGGGTCCTTCCAGGACCGTGGGCTTGGCCAGGCCGTCCAGGACGATGAAGCGCAGCAGGTCGCCCCTGGACTTCTTGTCGACCTTCATCGTCTCCAGCAGCTTGGGCCACTGGTCGTAGCGGTAGTGCAGCGGCAGCCCGACGGATTCGAGGACCGTGCGGTGACGGTCGGCGGTCGCGTCGTCCAACCGGCCCGCCAGACGGCCCAGTTCGGCGGCGAAGTGCATGCCGACGGAGACCGCCGCGCCGTGGCGCCACTGGTAGCGCTCGTTCTTCTCGATCGCGTGGGCCAGGGTGTGCCCGTAGTTGAGGATCTCCCGCCGCCCGGACTCCTTCAGGTCACCGGAGACGACCTCGGCCTTGACCCGGATCGACCGCTCGATCAGCTCCGAGGTGTGCGGTCCGGCCGGCGTGCGGGCCGCCTGCGGGTCGGCCTCGATCAGGTCCAGGATCACCGGGTCGGCGATGAACCCGGCCTTGATGATCTCGGCGAGCCCGGAGACGTAGTCGTTGACCGACAGCGAGTCCAGCGCGGCCAGATCGCACAGCACCCCGGCCGGCGGGTGGAAGGACCCCACGAGGTTCTTGCCCTCGGCCGTGTTGATGCCGGTCTTGCCGCCCACAGCCGCGTCGACCATGGCCAGCACGGTGGTGGGGATGGCGATCCAGCGGACCCCGCGCAGCCAGGTCGCCGCCACGAATCCGGCGAGGTCCGTGGTGGCCCCACCGCCGACGCCGACGATGACATCGGTACGGGTGAACCCGGACTGCCCCAGCGCCTTCCAGCAGTACGCGGCGACCTCGGCGGTCTTCGCCTCCTCCGCGTTCGGCACCTGGATCGCGACCGCCTCGAAACCCTGCCCGGCCAGATCGGCCCGCAGCGCCTCAGCGGTGTCGTCCAGCGCCTCGGGGTGGATCACCGCGACCCGCTTGGCCCGGTTGCCGATCAACCCGCCCAGCTCGCCGAGGAGCTGACGCCCCACCAGGACCTCGTACGGCTCGGTACCCGCCGTACCGCCGACCTGGATACGGGTCACTGTCTCGCTCATACTTCCTTCAACTCCAGTGCGTCCAGGGCCGCTTGGGTGACTTCCTCGGGCGTACGGCCGTCGGTGGCGACGACGGCCGTGGCGACCTCCTCATACAGGTTCCGCCGGGCCTCCATCAACTCCCGCCACTGCTTGCGGGGGTTGACGGCCAGCAGCGGGCGGGCGGCGTTGAGGCCGGTGCGCTTGACCGCCTCCTCGACGTCCATCGAGAGGTAGACGACCCGCTGCCCGGCCAACAGGGCGCGCGTGTCGGCGTCGAGGATCGCGCCACCACCGAGGGCGAGGACGCCGTCGTGTTCGGCCAGCGCCGTGTGCACGGCCCGCTTCTCGATGGCGCGGAAGGCGGACTCGCCCTCGTCGACGAAGATCTCCGCGATCGCGCGGCCCTGCTCGGCCACGATGTCGTCGTCGGTGTCGCGGTAGGCGACGCCGAGCCGCTCGGCGAGCAGTTGTCCGACGGTGGACTTGCCGACGCCCATGGGGCCGACGAGAACGACCAGAGGCACCGGGGTCACCGGATCGCGAGGTGGTCGAGGTAGGAGCGGACGTTGCGGGCCGTCTCGGTGACGCTGTCGCCACCGAACTTCTCCGCCACCGCGTCCGCCAGCACCAGGGCCACCATGGCCTCGGCGACGATGCCGGCGGCCGGGACCGCGGAGACGTCGGAGCGCTGGTGGTGGGCCTGCGTGGCCTCACCGGTGGTCACGTCCACGGTCCGCAGCGCGCGCGGCACGGTCGCGATCGGCTTCATCGCCGCCCGCACCCGCAGCAGCTCTCCCGTGGTCAGACCGCCCTCGGTGCCACCGGAGCGGCCGGAGACGCGCCGGATGCCCTCGGGGGTGTTCACGATCTCGTCGTGCGCCTTCGAGCCCGGCACCCGGGCCAGCTCGAAGCCGTCGCCGATCTCGACGCCCTTGATGGCCTGGATGCCCATCAGCGCACCGGCGAGACGGGCGTCCAGCTTGCGGTCCCAGTGGACGTGCGAGCCGAGGCCGACGGGCACGCCGTACGCGAGGATCTCGACGACGCCACCGAGGGTGTCCCCGTCCTTGTGGGCCTGGTCGATCTCCGCGACCATCGCCTTCGACGCGTCCGCGTCCAGGCAGCGCACCGGGTCCGCGTCCAGCCTCTCCACGTCGGCCGGCGTCGGGTACACGCCCTGCGGGGCCTTCGCCGCGGCCAGCTCCACCACGTGAGAGACGATCTCGATCCCGGCCGTCGCCTTCAGGTACGACCGGGCGACGGCACCGAGGGCGACCCGGGCCGCGGTCTCCCGGGCCGAAGCGCGCTCCAGGATGGGTCGGGCCTCGTCGAAGCCGTACTTCTGCATGCCCGCCAGGTCCGCGTGACCCGGCCGGGGACGCGTCAGCGGTGCGTTGCGGGCCAGACCGGCGAGGATCTCCGGGTCGACCGGGTCGGCCGACATGACCTGCTCCCACTTCGGCCACTCGGTGTTGCCCACCATGATCGCCACCGGCGAGCCCATGGACAGGCCGTGCCGCACACCGCCGAGGAACGTGACCTCGTCACGCTCGAACTTCATCCGCGCACCGCGTCCATAGCCCAGGCGCCGCCGGGCCAGGTGGTCCGCCACCAGCTCCGTGGTGATCGGCACGCCGGCGGGAAGACCCTCCAGCGTCGCGACAAGTGCGGGACCGTGGGACTCCCCCGCGGTCAGCCAGCGCAACCTGCTCAACGGTGCTCCTCAGTGCTCGCGCCCTGTACTGCGTACTGCCTTCGTGCACGCGCGTCCTCGCGTACGGCGACGGCTACCGGGTGCGCGGCCCCGGCCCGCCACTGCGATCCTCCCACGTCCGGGGCGGGAGCCGGTCACGGGTCCAGCAGACGGACGGCGTGTGCCCGGTACGCGCCGCAGGGTCACCCCACCTTGGCAGATCTCGTCGTCGAGGTGCTGGTGCAGGCCCTTCAGACGTCGATGCCGCAGCCGTACTTGGGGCCGCGTACGCCGAGCACGTCGCGCAGCGCCCACAGCAGGGGCCGGTCGTCGGGGGCGTGGACGGTGACGGTCTCGCCGTCCCTGCGCCGGGAGTGACGTGGCTGGGGGCTCCGTTCCACGCCCCGCCTACGTCGCCGGACCGCCCGGTGATGATCGCCGCTGGTACCCCTTGCCACAAGGGGTACCAAGGATCAACACACCGAAGAGGCTCAGCCCCGCTCGGCCAGCGCCCGCTCCCCCGCCCGCCTCATCGCCCCCACGGGAGCCGCCTTGCACCCGGTCATCTGCTCGACCTGCAGAACCGCCTGGTGCACCAGCAGATCAAGCCCACTGACCACCGCACCCCCGTACGCCGACCAGCGCGCAGCCAGCTCCGTCGGCCATGGGTCGTACAGCACGTCGAACAGCGTCGTCGGCCGCTCCGGCACCGCCCCGGCCAGCGCGTCCGTCGCCCCGGCCGGCGTCGTGGCGATGACCAGCGGAGCGCTCAGTCCCCGCTCGGCCTCCGCCCAGGCCGCCGTACGCACCTCGATGTCCAGCCGCTCACCCCACTGCCGCATCTCGGCGGCACGGGCCTCGCTCCGTACGTACGCCACGACCTCACCGGTGCAGATCCGGGCGAGCGCGGCCAGCGCGGAGGAGGCGGTGGCACCCGCGCCGAGAATGGCCGCCGACTCCACCTGCTCGATGCCCCGCTCCCGCAGGGCGGCGACCATACCGGGGATGTCGGTGTTGTCGCCGACCCGCCGCCCGTCCTCCGTGAACACCAACGTGTTGACGGCCTCGACGGAGGTCGCCGTCTCGCTGATCTCGTCCAGCAGCGGGATGACCGCCCGCTTGAGCGGCATCGTCAGCGACAGCCCCGCCCACTCCGGCCCGAGTTCCTCGACGAACCCGGGCAAGGCCTCCTCGTCGACCTCGAAACGGTCGTACGACCAGTCGGCGAGCCCGAGTTCGGCGTACGCGGCCCGGTGCAGCACCGGGGAGAGCGAGTGGGCGATCGGCGAACCGAGCACGGCGGCCCGGTGCAAGCTGTCGGTGCGGCTCATCTATCCGTTCTGCTCTTCCTCGTACTTCTCGCGGTTCCGGTTGTGCTCTTCGTTGGTCACGGCGAATAGCGTCTCGTCCGCGTTGATCGACACGAAGTAGTACCAGTCACCCTTGGCCGGCTTCAGTGCAGCCTTGATGGCCACCTCACCCGGATTGCCGATCGGCCCGGGGGGCAGACCCTTGATCTTGTACGTGTTGTACGGGTCGTCGATCTGTCGCAGCGAGTTCACCGAACCCGTGGCCAGCTTGGATTCACCGCGCAGGTAATTCACCGTGGAGTCGAAGTCGAGCAGTCCATAGGTTTCCGTGTTGTTCTTGTCGAGCCGGTTGTAGACGACCCGGGAGACCTTCAGGAAGTCTTTCTTGTACTTCCCCTCGGCCTGGACGAGGCTCGCCACCGTGAGCACCTGGAGCGGATTTTCCAGCTTCAGGTCCTCGGCCTTGTCCTCCAGTCCGAATTCCTCGTAGTTCGCCTTGGCGAGGTCGACCATTTCCTTCAGGACGGCCTCGGGCTTCATGCCCTTGGCGACCGGATAGGTGGACGGGTAGAGGAATCCTTCCAGCGGATCCTTGATGTCGTCGTTGTCGTTCGCCCAGTCGGGAAGGCCGAGGGACTGCCACTCCTTCTCTGCGACTTCCTTCGTCGCACCCTTCTCGACCCCCAACTCCTTGTCGATCTTGGCGTAGACGTCGTTGTTCCGTTCGCCTTCGATGACCGTGAAGTTGTTCTGGCTCTTCGGGTCGAGCATCAGAGCGATAGCGCTTTCAGCGGACATCTCCTTCTTGAGGAGATAAACGCCCGCTTGAATCTGAGACTTCTCGGGATTCTGCGCCAGTGCGGCCGTGAAGGCGTCAACACTCTTGACGACTCCGGCCGCCTTCAGCTTCTGCCCGATCACCGACCCGAATTCGCCCTTGGCGACTGTGATCGTAACGGCCTCGTTCGTACCGTTCCCCGAATAGTCGGGAGTCTCGCCGAAACGACTCTGGTAGAACTGGTAACCGAAATAGCTGACGCCGGCGAGGCCACCGCCGAAGACCATGACGACCACCAGGCAGGCACAACCACTGCGGCGCTTCTTGCCGCCCTTGCCCGGCTTCTTGGCCTTGCCGCCGCGGCCCTTCCGGTCGCCCCGGCCGGCGCGTTCCTCGGCCTCGTCGTCATCGTCGTCATCGCCGCCACCGGCGAAGAACGCGTGCTCACCCTGGTCCGGCCCGGGATCCCAGTCGGTCCGCTCGGCGGCCGGCTGCTTCTCGGCCTCGGGCTCCGGAGTGGGTGCGGGCGTGGATACGGGCGTGGATTCCGCGCCACGGCGCGAGGGCGGCTCCGGCGGCGGATACGCGTCGGGCGTGCCGTAGAAGTCCTGCTGGCCACCGCCGTAGGCCATCGCCTGCTGCTGCCCCCCGTAGGGGTCGGCCGGGTCGCCGACGTAAGGGCCCTGCCCGTGCTGGTGCGTTCCGTTGTTCCAGCCGCCGTTGACCTGGTCGTACTGCTGCTGGTCAGGCCCGGGGTACTGCTGTTGGTGCTGGTTCTGGCCGGGGTACTGCTGCCCGGGGTCGCCGTACTCCTGCTGGTACTGCTGCTGGGCGTAGGCGTCCTGATGGCCGTTGTTCCAGCTGCCGTTGCCGTTGTCGTACTGCTGCTGGTACTGCTGCTGCTCCGGGTAGTGCTGCTGCGGCTGGCCGCCGTAGGGGGACTGCTGGCCCGCCTGGGCCTGCTGCCCGTCCCATCCGCCGTCCCCGTACAACGGGTCGTCCGGATGCCACGGTTCGGAGCCTGGGCCCCGGCCATACTCAGTCATCGATCCCCTAGAGCCGCGAGGCGGCGGTCACGCGGGGCTTGTGGCTCGGCTTTCGTCCCCGCCTCTTTTTGTGCGGTGGCTGTTCGAAGGCCACCGCATCGCGCGGAACGTTACCGTATCGCGATCAGCTGGCCACTTCGACGCCTTCGCCGGGAGCTTTACCTGACGCCCGTTCGGATTCCAGCGCCTGTTGCAGGATGATCACGGCTGCTGCCTGGTCAATGACCGACCTGCCCTTTTTGGATTTCACACCCGAGGCACGCAGTCCTTGACCGGCCGTCACTGTGGTCATCCTCTCGTCCAGGAGTCTGACCGGAACGGGTGCGATCATGCGGGCCAGTTGCTGGGCGAAGCCGCGCACCTTGACCGCCGCCGGGCCCTCGCCCCCCTTGAGAGAGCGAGGAAGACCGACGACGACCTCGATCGGTTCGTACTCCTCGACGAGTTGACCCAACCGGCGTTGCGCCGCCGGGACATCGCGACCGGGAACGGTCTCGACCGGGGTGGCGAGAATCCCGTCGGGGTCGCAGGAGGCGACCCCGATGCGGGCGTCGCCGACGTCGATCGCGAGCCGACGGCCGCGGCGCATGGCCGGGCCGTCGTCTTCGCTCGTGTGATCCGTCGTGCTCACTTGGCCGTCTCGGCGACCAGTCGTTCGACCGCGTCCACGGCCGCGCCGATGGCGGCCGCGTTCTGGCCACCGCCCTGGGCGACATCCGGCTTGCCGCCACCGCCGCCACCGAGCGTCTTGGCGGCCGTACGGACCAGGTCGCCAGCCTTCAGGCCGCGTTCGCGGGCGGCCTCGTTGGTGGCGATGACCGTCAGCGGCTTGCCGTTCACGGAGGTGAAGAGGGCGACCACGACGGCCTGGCCGCCCTGGATGCGTCCGCGCACGTCGAGCACCAGCTTGCGAAGGTCGTCGGCGGTCGTGCCGTCCGGGACCTGACCGGTCACCAGGGCAACGCCGGAGACGTCCTTGGCGGACTCGGCGAGACCTGCGGCGGCCTGCAGCACCTTCTCCGCGCGGAACTTCTCGATCTCCTTCTCGGCGTCCTTCAGCTTGCCGAGCATGGCCGAAACCTTCTCCGGAAGCTCCTCCGGACGGCCCTTGATCAGCTCCTGAAGCTGGGCGACGACCGTGTGCTCACGGGCGAGGAAGTTGTACGCGTCAACGCCGACCAGGGCCTCGATACGGCGTACGCCGGAACCGATGGACGATTCGCCGAGCAGCTTGACCAGGCCGAGCTGCGAGGTGTTGTGGACGTGCGTGCCGCCGCACAGCTCCTTGGAGAAATCGCCGATGGTGACGACACGGACTCGCTCGCCGTACTTCTCGCCGAACTCGGCGATGGCGCCCTGCTTCTTGGCCTCGTCGAGGCTCAGGATCTCGGCGTGCACGTCCAGGTCGCGGGCGAGCACCTCGTTGATCTTCTGCTCGACGTCGGTCATCACGGCCGTCGGGACGGCGGACGGGGAACCGAAGTCGAAGCGGAAGCGGCCGGGCTGGTTCTCGGAACCGGCCTGGGCGGCCGTCGGGCCGAGGGCGTCCCGCAGGGCCTGGTGGGTGAGGTGCGTGGCCGAGTGGGCGCGGGCGATGGCCGTGCGGCGACGGCCGTCGATCGAGGCCTGGGCCTTGGCGCCGACGGTCACCTCGCCGACCTGGACGACGCCCTTGTGGACGTAGACGCCCGGGACCGGCTTCTGGCAGTCGCGGATCTCGATGACGGCACCGGAGTCGACCTTGATCCGGCCGGTGTCACCGATCTGGCCGCCGCCCTCGGCGTAGAACGGGGTGCGGTCGAGGACGATCTCGACCTCGTCGCCCTCGGTGGCGGCGGGCGAGGACAGACCGTCGACGAGGATGCCGACGACCGTCGACTCGCCCTCGGTGTCCGAGTAGCCGATGAACTCGGTCTCGCCGGCGGCGTCGGCGATCTCGCGGTAGGCACCGAGGTCGGCGTGGCCGGTCTTCTTGGCGCGGGCGTCGGCCTTGGCGCGGTCCCGCTGCTCCTTCATCAGGCGGCGGAAGCCGTCCTCGTCCACGGAGAGGCCCTGCTCGGCGGCCATCTCCAGGGTGAGGTCGATCGGGAAGCCCCAGGTGTCGTGGAGCAGGAAGGCCTTGTCGCCGTCGAGGACCTGGCCGCCGGAGGCCTTGGTCTCCGTCACGGCGGTGTCGAGGATGTTGGTGCCGGCCTTCAGCGTCTTGAGGAAGGCGTTCTCCTCGGCGAGGGCGACCTTCTCGATGCGCTCGCGGTCGGTGATCAGCTCGGAGTACTGCCGGCCCATCATGGCGATGACGACGTCGATGAGATCCTGGACGACCGGGCCGGTGGCACCGAGCAGCCGCATGTTGCGGATGGCGCGGCGCATGATGCGGCGCAGCACATAGCCACGGCCCTCGTTGCCGGGGGTGACGCCGTCACCGATGAGCATCACGGCGGTGCGGATGTGGTCGGTGACCACGCGCAGGGAGACGTCGGAGTCCTTGGCGTCGCCGTAGGAGACACCGGTGATCTCGGTGGCCTTGTCGATGACGGCCATGGAGGTGTCGATCTCGTACAGATTCTGCACGCCCTGCAGAATCATGGCGAGGCGCTCCAGGCCGAGGCCCGTGTCGATGTTCTTGCTGGGCAGCTCGCCGAGGATCTCGAAGTCCTCCTTCGAGGTGCCCTCGCCGCGCTCGTACTGCATGAAGACCAGGTTCCAGATCTCCACGTACCGCTCGTCGTTGACGGCCGGGCCGCCCTCGACGCCGAACTCCGGGCCCCGGTCGTAGTTGATCTCGGAACACGGGCCGCACGGGCCGGGGACGCCCATGGACCAGTAGTTGTCCTTCTTGCCGAGGCGCTGGATACGCTCCTTGGGCACGCCGATCTGCTCGTGCCAGATACGCTCGGCCTCGTCGTCGTCCTTGTAGACGGTGATCCAGAGCTTCTCCGGCTCCAGGCCGTAACCACCCTTGTCCTGGGGGCTGGTGAGCAGCTCCCAGGCGTGCTTGATGGCGCCTTCCTTGAAGTAGTCGCCGAAGGAGAAGTTGCCGCACATCTGGAAGAACGTGCCGTGCCGGGTGGTCTTGCCGACCTCTTCGATGTCCGGCGTACGGACACACTTCTGCACGCTGGTGGCGCGGTCGAAGGAGGGCTTGACCTCACCGAGGAAGTACGGCTTGAACGGGACCATGCCCGCGTTGACCAGGAGCAGAGTCGGGTCGTCCGCGATGAGCGACGCCGAAGGGACGACGGTGTGACCGCGCTCCTCGAAGAAGCTCAACCAGCGGCGGCGGATTTCAGCCGACTCCATCAGTGGTCCTCATTCCGGTTGTACGGGTACGACGAGCTGTCGACGTACCTCGGATTCCTGCTGTACTTCGGGGTGTTGCTGTTCTCGATGGCGACGACGTCCCTCGGGGCGGGAAGCTCCGGGTACCGGTCGGGGTTGGCCTCGATGCCGAGGGCCTCGCCCAGTTCGGCCTCCCGCTGGGCCATGTTGTCGCGGACGTCGAGCGCGAACCCGACCGCCCGGTCCTTGAGCTTGTGGCCCGCCTCGACCGCCTTGTGCGCCGCCTGGGTGGCGAGGTGTTCGGGGGTGAGCTGCTTGAGCTTGCGGTTGACCTTGGTGGTGGCCCACACTCCGGCGGCGACACCTGTGGTGAACCAGAACGTACGGCGGAACATCGCTCGGTCAGTCCTTCTTTCCACGGGTGTTCCGCCTGCTCCGGCGGGTGCCCGGAACGGTGCGTCCCACGATCACGGTACGACGCCGCTCCTCGGCGGACTCGCCCTCCCGGCGGCCGCCCATGGCCCGGCGTACGCCGTAGCCGAAGGCGGCGACCTTGACGAGGGGGCCGCCGAAGGTGGACGCGACGGTCGTGGAGAGCGCCGAAGCGTTCGACGTGACCTCCTGGACGTCGGACGCGATGGCGTCGACCCGTTCGATCTGGGTCTGCGCGGAGCGGACGGCGGTGGACGCGTCGGCGAGGAGGGGGACGGCCTGGTCGGTCACGTCCGCGACGAGCTTGGTGGTCGCCTTGAGCGTCTGGGCCAGCCTCGCCAGCGCGACGGCGAGGAAGGAGACCAGGATCGCCCAGAAGACGGCCACCAGGATCCCGGCCACCTCTCCACCGGACACTGTCTGCACCCGCTCCCTGGAACATGCCTGAACGTCGAAATTCGTGTCCCGAGCCTATCGCGCCGGGGCTGTCACTCCGTACCGCATTAATACGCACCGCGGTAGGTACCGCAGTACGGCGAGAGCCCGCCGCCCCGCCCGCCGGAAAGGGCGGGGAGACGACGGGCTGACGCGCGGTGAGTGACTACGTCCGTCAGAGACGGATCAACGGGCGTAGTACTCGACGACGAGCTGCTCGTCGCAGATGACCGGAACTTCCTTGCGGTTCGGCTCGCGGTCCAGGCGGAACGCCAGGGCCTTGAGGTTCACCTGCAGGTAGCGGGGGGTCTCACCGTCCGCGGCGAAGCCACCCTCGCGGGCGACCTCGAACAGCGGCTTCTGACGGCTGCGCTCACGGACCATGACGACGTCGTCCGGCTTGACGCGGAAGGACGGCTTGTCGACCTTGCCGCCGTTGACCTCGATGTGGCCGTGGACGACCATCTGGCGGGCCTGGTAGATCGTGCGGGCGATGCCCGAACGCAGGACCAGCGCGTCGAGACGGCGCTCGAGCTCGATGATCAGGGCCTCACCGGTCTTGCCCTGGACCTTGGAGGCACGCTCGTAGGCGCGGACGAGCTGACGCTCGGACACGTCGTACTGCGCGCGCAGACGCTGCTTCTCGAGCAGACGGACCTTGTAGTCCGAGTTCTGCTTGCGGCCACGGCCGTGCTCGCCCGGCGGGTAGGGGCGGGCCTCGAAGTACTTGACGGCCTTCGGGGTCAGCGCGATGCCGAGGGCACGCGACTTCTTGACCTTGGGGCGGGGCTGGTTCGCCACTTCTTTTCCTTTTCCTCTTCGGCTGCCTCAGGGTTACGGGAGGTCGCATCCGCAGCCGGGGAATCCCGTCAGGCCCGCGAGGGACTTGTCGGGTAGCCGCTCCCCTGGTCTGGGCACATACGTGCAGCACACGAACGGCCCACCGACCGGTCCCGGAACTCCGAGTGGTGGTGGGCTGCCCGCGACACCTACAACGGTGCGCGACGCTCCTGGATCATGAAGATCCGGCTGGATGTCCCGCCTGAGGCGCCGACCGGAGCCGGACACGGGACGCAGCACTGTGGAGGAGTCTACAGGGGTTCAGGACTGCTTCCGACCGAGGTTCTTCCTGGTCCACTCCACCGCGTCGGCGTACCGGGCCTCGGCCCCGTGCCTGGTCGGGCTGTAGTACTCGCGCTCCTTGATCTCGTCCGGCGCGTACTGCTGGGCGGCGATCCCCTCGGGCAGGTCGTGCGGGTACACATACCCCTGGGCATGTCCAAGCTTGGCCGCGCCCTTGTAGTGCCCGTCACGCAGATGCGGTGGAACCGGGCCGGCCATGCCCTTCCTTACGTCCTCCATGGCGGCGCCGATGGCCATGGTCGCGGCGTTCGACTTCGGGGCGAGGGCGAGGGCGATGGTGGCGTGGCTGAGGGTGAGCGCCGCCTCGGGGAAACCGATCATGGCGACGGCCTGGGCGGCCGCGACGGCTATCGGCAGCGCGTTCGGATCGGCGAGGCCGATGTCCTCGCTGGCGGAGATCATCAGCCGGCGGGCGATGAACCGGGGGTCCTCACCGGCCTCGATCATCCGGGCCAGGTAGTGCAGCGCGGCGTCGACGTCGGAGCCGCGGATGGACTTGATGAGGGCGCTGGCCACGTCGTAGTGCTGGTCGCCGTCGCGGTCGTACTTCACGGCGGCGCGGTCGACGGTCTCCTCGAGGGTCTGGAGCCCGATCTCCTCTTCCCCCTTGTCCAGGGCGGCGCCGGCCGCGGCCTCCAGGGCGGTCAGGGCCCGGCGGGCGTCGCCGCCTGCGATCCGCAGGAGGTGGGCCTCGGTGTCCTCGGGGAGGGTGACGGCGCTCTTGAGGCCGCGCTCGTCGGTCAGCGCGCGCCGGAGCAGACCGCGCAGGTCGTCGTCGGTGAGCGGTTCGAGGGTGAGGAGGAGGGAGCGGGACAGGAGGGGGGAGATCACCGAGAAGTACGGGTTCTCCGTCGTCGCCGCGATCAGCGTGACCCAGCGGTTCTCGACGGCCGGGAGCAGGGAGTCCTGCTGGGCCTTGCTGAAGCGGTGGATCTCGTCGAGGAAGAGGACGGTCTCCTTGCCGTAGCCGCCGGTGGCGCGGCGGGCGCCCTCGATGACCGCGCGGACCTCCTTGACGCCGGCGGTGATCGCGGAGAGTTCCACGAAACGCTTGTTGGTGGCCTTGGAGACGACGTACGCCAGGGTCGTCTTGCCCGTGCCGGGCGGGCCCCAGAGGATCACCGAGGAAGGGCCGGCCGGTCCGCCGTCGGACTCGCCGACCAGTCTGCGCAGGGGTGAGCCGGGTTTCAGCAGGTGCTGCTGGCCCACGACCTCGTCGAGGGTGCGCGGACGCATCCGTACGGCCAGGGGGCTGGCGGCCGGGTCCTTCTCCTGGCGTTCTTCTGCGGCGGCGGTGAACAGATCGGGCTCCACACCGAAAACCCTATGTCACGCCACCGACAGTCCGGCCGGTGCCGTCGGCCGGCGCTCGGGACCGCCGACGGCCGCCCGGGGCCGTCAGCTGGTCCAGAAGTCCCACCAGCGGGTCAGGATCAGCATGCCGATGACGCCGATGTGCATCACGGGCAGGACCCAGGTGAACTCGCCGAAGAAGCCCTTCAGCCAGCCGGGGGCGGGCAGGAAGCCGTTGCGGATGTTGGAGGACGTCACGTACCAGAACATCAGGATCGTGGCGACCCAGGCGAGGCAGCACCACAGGCAGAGCGAGTTGATGTTGTACAGCGACTGGTACTGCAGCCAGGTCACGAAGCCGACGCCGAAGACGGTGCCCGCGTTGAAGGTCAGCCAGTACCAGCGCGGGTAGGTCGCCCTGGCGAGCAGGCTGATGCCGACGCAGATGACGATGCCGTACGCGACGAGGCCGAGCATCGGGTTGGGGAAGCCGAAGACGGAGGCCTGGTCGCTCTTCATGATGTTGCCGCAGGAGACGACCGGGTTGAGGCTGCAGCCGGGCGTGAAGTTCGGGTCTTCGAGCAGCTTGAACTTGTCGAGCGTGATGACCCAGGAGGCGAGCAGCCCGGCCGCGCCGGTGATCAGAAGGAGGATCGCGAAGGCACGACTGCCGCCCACCGTGCGTGGGACCTCGGTGTGTTCCCGCTTGGCGGCGGAGACGTCCTTGACTGTCGTCTTGCTCATCACGTCGTTTCCATAGCTTCGAAGGGGCCTCTGGGGCACGTTCATTGTGCCGCACACACTCCCGCGTCCACCGTTCACTGGACATAAAAGTCGCCCCTACCG
>NZ_JBHVDX010000226.1:0-16955 GCF_042802555.1 Streptomyces sp. NPDC057474
GACCACTTCAACATCTGCACCCCCGACATCCCCGCCGCCTACGCCCACTACCAGTCCCTCGGCTTCGGCTGCTCCGAAACCATCGAAGGCGACGAGCACGAGCTCTACGCCGCCTGGATGTACCGCAAACAAACCGTCCACGACGTCGCCTTCACCGGCGGCGCAGGACCCCGCCTCCACCACCTCGGCGTCACCACCCACGAATCACACCAAGTACTACGCTGCGCCGACATCTTCGGCTCCCTGCGCAAACAGCACCACATCGAACGGGGGCCGGGTCGGCACGGTGTCTCCAACGCCTTCTACGTCTACCTGCGCGACCCCGACGGCCACCGCGTCGAGATCTACACCAGCGACTACTACACCGGCGACCCCGACCACGAAACCTACCGCTGGAACGTCAACGACGACCGACGCCGCGACTTCTGGGGCAACGCCGTCATCGAATCCTGGTACAAAGAAGCCACCCCCGTCCTCGACCTCAGCGGGCATCCCCAGCCCGTCTCCGACGCTGTGCTGGACGAGTCGGCCGTACAGGTCGGCGCAGACGGACTCGGCTGACTACACTCCGATGCCAAGGGGGGAGTTCCGGATGCACCCTCGGGGGCCGGAACCCGCGGAGAGGAGAACCGCATGCCCTCGATATGCACGCCGAGTGACGGTACCGCTGCCAGCAGACTGGAGTTTTGGCGGGACATCGTCAGCCAGAGCTTCGTGCCCCTCGAGGCCCTGCCACGGGAGGTCCCGGAGTTTCACGCCGAACTGCGCACTGCCCAGGTCGGCCCGGTACAGGTGTCAGTCATCACGGCCGAACCGCACGGCCTCGCCCGGGGCCGGCGCCACATCGGATCCGACGCTCCCGACTTCGTCAAGGTCACCCTGCTGCTGGCCGGACACGGTGTACTCACCCAGGGAGATCACCAGGCGGAACTGGGGCCGGGCGCGCTGACGGTCTACGACACCCGGCACCCGTACACACTCGACCTCGACCAGCCCTACACCGGCCTCGTGCTGATGTTCCCGCGGGCCATGCTGAGGATGCCGGAGCGCGACGTGGCGCGGGTGATGGCGACCGCAGTGCCGTGCCACGAGGGGCTCGGCACGATGGTTCACCCCTTCCTCAGCGGGCTGGTGCGGCAGATGGACGAGCTGGAGTCCCTCGGCACGTCCCGGCTCGGCCACAATGTGGCCGACCTCGTCGGCACTCTGCTCGCGGAGCACATGGGCTCGGACCGCGCGCCCGGGGACGAGGGACGGGAGCTGCTCGCCCGGCGCATCCTCGCCTACATGGAACAGCGGCTCGCCGACCCGGGGCTGGGCCCCGACGAGATCGCGGCCGCCCACCGCATCTCCCGCCGCTACCTCTACAAGCTGCTGGCCGAAGAGGGATACACCGTCTCTGGCTGGCTTCGTGAGCACCGGCTCGCGCGCTGTCGGCACGACCTCGAAGACCCGACCCTGGCCCACCTCCCGATCGGAGCCGTCGGCGGCCGCTGGGGCTTCCCCGACCCGGCCCACTTCAGCCACGCCTTCAAGGCGGCCTACGGCATCAGCCCCCGCCAGGCACGCGCGGTCCGGTCAGCCCCGCCCTCAGTCGCGTAGCCGCCCAGCGGCTGCGCACACGTACCGCCTGCCGGCGGTCGCGCACACCCACCTGGGCGCCGATGCATCGCCGTACAAATACCCGTGCACCGCGCTGCAAGCCGAGGCCACCCCCTGGGCCGCATCCTTCCGGCATGGAACCCGCACACAACGCTTTCGACCACATCGTCGTGGGCGCCGGGTCCGCGGGCTGCGTCATCGCACGCAGGCTTGTGGACGCCGGCCGGAAAGTCCTCCTGATCGAGACAGGGGGTCGGGACGACAACCCGGCCATCCACGACCCTGGACGCTCCTGGGAACTGTGGAACTCACCTGAGGACTACGCCTACTTCACCGAACCCCAGCAGCACGCCGACGGCACTCAGGTCTTCTGGCCGCGCGGCAAGGTGCTCGGCGGGTCGAGTGCCCTCAACGGCATGATCTACGTACGAGGGCACCGCTCGGACTACGACGACTGGGCGACCCGGCACGGCGCCACCGGCTGGTCGTACGACGAGGTCCTGCCGTACTTCACACGCTCCGAGGACTTCGAGGACGGCCAGTCCCGCTACCACGGGGCGAAGGGCCCGCTCCCGGTCACCCGCAACCACGCCCCCAACCCGGTCACCACCGCGTTCATGGAGGCGTGCGAGCAGTACGGGATCCCCTACAACGACGACTGCAACGCCGACGAGATCCTCGGTGTGAACCTCCTGCACCGCACCATCCTCGACGGGAAGCGGATCAGCGCCTGGACCGCCTTCGTACTTCCCGTGCTCGACAGTCCCTTGCTCACGGTGATGACCGGCGCACCCGTGACCCGGGTGATCGTCGAGGGCGGGCGCGCCCGCGGGGTGGAGGTGATCAGGAACGGCTCCGCCGACACCTTCCGCTGCTCGGATGACGTGATCCTCTCCGGTGGCACCATCGGCTCGGCCCAGTTGCTCCTCCTCACCGGGATCGGCCCGGCCGGTGATCTGTCCGAGCTGGGCATCGGCGTGGTCGCCGACCTCCCCGGGGTGGGCGCGAACCTGCACGACCATGCGCTGGTCCCGGTGGTGTGGGAGTCGGCGCAACCGGTGCCGCCGGGCTCGGCCAACAAACTGGAGGCGCAGTACTTCGCCAAGACCGACCCGGCCATGCCCGCCCCTGACCTCCAGCCGCTGATGTCCCATGTGCCGCTGCCCGTGGCCGGCTATGACGTCCCGGAAGAGGGGCACGGTTACACCGTTCTCGCCGGCACGATCCGCCCCCTCAGCCGCGGCCGGCTGTGGCTTCGGTCGTCCGACCCCGCCCAGGCACCCGCGCTCGATCCGCGGTACTACGCGGAGCCGTCCGACCTCGAGGCGATGGTGACGGCGGTCAAGCAGGTCCGCGAGATCGGTGCGCAAAAGGCGCTGGCCGAATGGGGCACCCTCGAGGTTGCTCCCGGCCCTGGAGTCGTCACGGACGCCGAGATCGCCACGTACGCCAAACGAGCCCTGATCAGCTACCACCACCAGGTCGGCACCTGCCGCATGGGCACCGATCCCGACGCGGTGGTGGACCCGCGGCTACGGGTCCACGGCATAGCCGGCCTGCGGGTCGCCGATGCCTCCGTCATGCCGACCGTCACCTCGGGCAACACCCACGCACCCACCGTCATGATCGGCGAGCGCTGCGCCGAATTCGTCCTGGAGGAATCCTCGTGACCGTGCAAACCCTGTTCATTGCCGGCCAGTGGCAGCCCGCCTCCTCCGGCGCCGAGTTCGAGACCCTCGACCCCGCGAGCGGGCAGCCGCACGCCCGCTGTTCCGAGGCGGGCACCACTGACGCCGACGCGGCCGTGGCCGCCGCCCAGAACGCCCTGCACAGCGCGGAGTGGACCGGACTCACGCCCGCCCAGCGGGCCCGCGTCCTGTGGCGGATCGGCGATCTGATCGAGGAGAACGCCGAGGAACTCGCCGCACTGGAAACCCGTGACCAGGGGCAGCCGCTGGGTATCTCGCAGGCCATCAGCGTCGCGGGGGCCGCGGAACACTTCCGCTACTACGCGGGCTGGGTCACCAAGATCTCGGGCGAGACCGAACCGGTGTCCATCCCGGGGGTCTTCCATTACACCCGCCGCGAACCAGTGGGCGTATGCGCGCTGATCACACCGTGGAACTTCCCGCTCCTGATCGCCTCCTGGAAGATCGCCCCGGCGCTGGCCTGCGGGAACACGATCATCGTCAAGCCCGCCGAGCAGACGCCGATGACCACGGTCCGCCTGGTCGAACTGTGCCAGGAGGCCGGTCTCCCCGCCGGGGTCGTCAACCTGCTGACCGGCGGGCCCGAGGCCGGTCGTGCACTGGTCGAGCACCCTGGCGTGGACAAGGTCTCCTTCACCGGCTCCACCGATGTGGGACGGGAGATCGCCCGGGCCGGAGCGGAGAACTTCAAACGCGTCTCGCTGGAACTGGGCGGCAAGACCCCCATCATCGTCCTGCCCGACGCCGACCTCGACGCCGCGGTCGCGGGGTCCCTGCAGGGAGCTCTCGTGAACAGCGGCCAGGTGTGCGCCGCGTACTCCCGCTTCTACGTCCACCGCTCCATCGCGGACGAGTTCGCCGAAGCCCTGGCCAAGGCCGTCCAAGAGGTGCCCATCGGCCCGGGCAGCGACCCCGCCGCCCAGCTCGGCCCGCTGGTGACCGCAGAGCACCTGGCGAGCGTCCACGCCCTCGTCAGTACCGGTATCGAGGAGGGTGCGCGACTGCTGACAGGCGGCGGCCCGGTTTCCGACCGGCCCGGCTTCTTCTACCGGCCGACCGTCTTCACCGATGTCCGGGACGACATGCGCATCGCCCGTGAGGAGATCTTCGGTCCGGTCCTCGCCGTGCTGCCCTTCGACGACGAGGACGACGCCGTCGCCCGCGCCAACGACAGCGAGTACGGCCTCGCCGCGGCCGTCTGGACCCGTGATGTCGCCCGCGCCCACCGGGTCGCCCATGCCATCCGCTCCGGCACAGTGTTCATCAACATGCCCAATCCCGTGGACGCCGCGGCGCCCTGGGGAGGCTTCCGGTCCAGCGGCTATGGCCGGGAGATGGGACGGGGCGCCATCGACCTCTACACGGAGGTCAAGAGCGTCTGGACCTCGCTCGCCTGAGCAGTTCTGCCCCTCTTTCCACTCCTCACTCACCGTTCGCATCGTGAACAGAACTCAGAGGCCGAGCGGATAGGCACGATGGTGGGCCCCGGTAGCAAAGCAGGCACAGGTCTTGGCGATCATGGAGTTGCGACACTCTGTGATCACCGGGGAGACCTGTGCCTGTACTGCCGTCATGGCTGACCGAACCGCTCCGGGGCCAATTCGCGGCACTGCTGCCTGAGCGGCCGGAGTACCCCCCGTACCATCCGCTGGACTGCCACCGCCCGCGGATCAGCGACCGGATCGCCGGATCGTCTTCGACAAGCTGCTGCTCCTGCGCTTCGGCTGCTCCTGCCAGGCGATCGCCGACACGACCTGCTCGGCCACCACAATCCGCAACCGCCGCAACCAGTGGATCAGACTCGGCATCTTCGCCGAGGCGAGCGCGGCTGCGCCGGCGGCGAGAGCGTCGTGGAGAATTACGTGGCCCGGCTCCGCGAAGCCTTCCCGCTCGATCCACCTCGCAGGGCACCGTCGGGACGCGCCTGGCCGGCTCTCCCACCACCCGGCCGTCTCACCGACGGCCAGGCCCAGCGTCTCAAGACGATCCTGGCCCGCCGCCCCTACTCGATCGCACCTCGTTGTCCAGCGTCCACGCGTTCACCCCTGTTCATGATCCGGGATTCGGCACTGAAAGTGATCCACAACTGCGGTTCAAGAAACGGAGACATGGGCCGGTAGGTTCCGCGCGTCAGCCAGTGGCATATCACGTGCCTCGGCAGATGTCATGCATGCAGGCCCCCTCGACCGGAGTCGGGTGACCGAGGTCGCCCTTCCCGTATCCAGGAGGCCTGCATGCCCCATCGTGAGACGGAAAACCGCTACGGATGGTGCTACTTGCCGAACTTGGCGGCGAGCCCGACGCGCGGCACCGACCAGGGACGGGTACCAAGAGCGTCCAGGAAGGAGGTCAACTGGAGAAAGAAGGCGCCATGCCACACGAAGGTACCGACAATGATCTTCCAGCCGAGCGCGTGGCTGAAGAAGCCCGGGTGGAACTCGGGGAAGTTGCCGGGCGTCCACCACACCAGTGCCACCACGGACAATCCCACGCCGACCAGCTGGCCGGCGATGAAGTTGCCGAGCCGAGTGGAGGAGAAGGGGAGCAGGGGGCGGATCAGAAAGGCATAGGCGAGGCCGAAGATGAACCCGTTGATGGAAGAGGCCATGTACCCGAGGAGGTACCTGGTGACGTCACTGGCTTCCGGCGCGATCAGATGGCCGCCGAATCTCGACCAGTCGACCTTGTCCAATCCGATCATCCCATACCAGAACCCACTGATCAGAGCGAACTGGATCGCGGCGAACGCGGCGAGCGCCGCGTGCGCGACGGGACGGGTGCTGCCGTCCGGACTGCCGGCCTGGATCCCGTCGGTGAGGGCCAGGGCGGCGTTCGGAGGTTCTGACGCGGAGTCGAATGCGGAGGGAGACGACGTTCCGGTGGCAGTCATGGCTCTTCTTCTTCCGGTCGTGGGACACACATGGGGAAGCGGCGGGCCGGAGCGGTCAACGGCTCAGCCCAACGCTCCATGAGGGGGGGCGAACATCGTGGGTGGGCTGATCCGCCTGCCAGGTTGATCCGCACTCCGGCCGCCGCCTCTGCCGCCTGATAATTGGGGCTGAATGCGGATTCCGCTTGTATCTGCGAGCACAGGAAGTTGGTCTGCTGAGAACTCCACCTGCCACGGGCGCCCCCGCGCCGAGCACCGCAGACGAGGTGTCGTCCCCCGCAGGCAGAGCGTCTCGTGAAGCACCGCGACATCCGGCGCAGCACCACGACGGCCCTCCCCTGCCATGCCCCGGCCCTGGCGGCCGGGACATCTCGGCGGCCCGCTGGTCGTGGCCGGCCTACGGCTGCTCGGGGTCTGCCGGGTGCAAGCCAGAACGGTATGGGCAGGTCCGACCATCACGAGGCGTGCGACGGATGTCTGTGCCGACGGTTGCCCCTAGTCCAGGCCACGCGGTCATCGAGCGTCGACGAGAGGAGGCCACCCCGGCTCTCGTTCTTGACCGGTGTCAGCAGCCGATGGCCGCCGTCCTACAAGTCGAAGTCACTGTCCGCACGGTCATCGACGGCTTGGGTAGATTTACGCTCGCTCGGGCTGTTAACTCATCCTTGTGGGCTGGCCGCATCGTCCGTTCCGCGGGCCAGAACCGCGTAGGAGAGCCGTATGTCCTGGATCACAACACCGCGAGACAGCACCCCAGACGGGCGGCTCGAGTTCTGGCGGGACGTCGTCAACCGGAGCTTCGTACCCCTGGAGGCCATACGGCGCGAGACCCTCGACTTTCACGCCGAACTGTGTACCGCCCGGATCGGCCCCCTCCAGGTGTCGGCCGTGACGACCGAACCGCACAGCGTGACACGCACCGAACGCCACATCGGCACCGGCGCACCCGACCTCGTGAAGGCCAGCCTGCTGCTCACCGGGCGCTGCCTGATCACCCAGGGCGACCGCCAGGCCGTGTTGGAACCGGGTGACCTGGCCGTCTACGACACCCGTTACCCGTACACCCTCGACACCGTCCAGCCCACGCGCAACCTGGTACTGATGTTCCCGTCGGCCATGCTGCGCCTGCCGGAGCGGGATCTGGCGCGGGTGACGGCGACCGGGATGTCATGCAGGGAGGGTCTGGGCGGGGTGGTGCATCCCTTCCTAAGAGGATTGGCTCAGCAGGTCCACACGTTGGAGACTCTCGGCACGTCCCGGTTGGCCCAGAGCGCGGTGGATCTGATCGGTACCCTCCTCGCCGAGCACACAGGCGCAGAGCGGATGCCCAAGGACGACGGCCCGGCGCTCATGACGGGACGCATCCTCGCCTACATGGAGCAGCACCTGGCCGACCCGCACCTGGGCCCCGATCAGATCGCGGCCGCTCACCGCATCTCCCGTCGCTACCTCTACAAGCTGCTGGCCGAGCAGGGATACACGGTCTCCGGCTGGATCCGCGAACATCGCCTCTCAAACTGCCGCCGCGATCTTATTGCCCCGGCGCTGGTCCACCTGCCGGTCGGTGCCGTCGGCAGCCGCTGGGGGTTTCCCGACCCGGCCCACTTCAGCCACGCCTTCAAGGCTGCATACGGCATAAGCCCCCGCGAGTCGCGCGCCAACCGGTCCATGTAGCCGGTGCTCCCGACGCTTCAGTCCGGCTTCCCGAGACATCACCTTCATGGTCCGACCTGCCGGCACAGCGCAGGCGGCAGGTGTGGTCCTCAAGGGCGCCCAGTGCTCCGCGTTTTGATCTCTCCGCCGCCGGCTTCGATGCTGGCCGCTTGACGGAGGAGAGCCCCGGAGCCGAACAGAACCCTGACGGATGGCTGGACACTGTTCGACGGCTGCCGCCCGGACCGGTCGCTGCCCTCAGGCCCGGTGTCCGGCTTCGACCTGGACGGAGTGGTTGGTGAGCTTCTCCAACAGGGCGATCAGGGTGGTGCGGTCGTCCTCGTCGAAGCCTTAGGCCCACTCCTTCTCCCGTGTGTTCTGCGCGGGGAGCGCGTCGGTGATCACCCAGTGACCCTGCTCGCTCAAGCCGAGCAGGACCGAGCGGCGGTCGTGGGAGGCGCGTTCGCGGGTGACGAGTCCATCCCGCTCCAGCGTCGTGACCGGCGCGAGACCGCCCCGTCACCGGCCTGCGGAAATACGGTCATCGTCAAGCCCGCCGCGCAGCTGGTCGTCGCTCGGCGCCAGGTCGCCTCCCGCAACGCGCAATTCGGGGACGGCCTCGCGGGTCAGGGCCGGAGGAGCCCGCCGCGCGCGGATCTCCAAGGCCGCGGCGAGTTCGGGATCGAACGGGGGCGGGAGCAGTCTCCTCAACTCTCCTGAGCGAGTGCGGAGCTGCGCGGTCGGCTCCGTCGGCGGGCTTCAGACCGTCACCGTGAGAGGCAGCTCGCGCGACGAGGTTCCGATCCGCAGCAGCCTCTGAGCGTCGGAAAGTGTCCAGCCACCAGTGCTGTAGTGGGAAAGTGCTCGCGGCATGATCCGCACCTCCGCATCGGCTTCCGCTCCGGCATCGAGTTCCACTGTGGCGATGCCCACCAGCTGCCGCGGCGGCGCGTTCTCGTCCCCGTCCACCCGGTCCGCGTAGACCTGGATCACCTGGCGGCCACGGCGGTCACCGGAGTTCCGTATCCGTACAGTGAGCAGGGCGTCCTCGCCTCGTGCCAGCGAGGCCCGTGCGTCCGTCGCGGCGGCGGCCGAGACGAGGTCCCAGCGGGTGTAGCCGAGTCCATGTCCGAAGGCGAACAGGGGCTGCGTGCCGGAGGCGTCGTAGCCGCGGTGGCCGACCAGCAGTCCTTCGGCGTAGTTGAGACGGTCATCGGACGGTACGGCGTCGGGGACCGGCGCGTCCTGGGCGGCGCGAGGGAAGGTCATCGTGAGCCGGCCTCCGGGCTCGGCGTCGCCGAGCAGCACATCGGCGACCGCATCGCCGTACTCCTGGCCGCCGAAGAAGCTCCACACCAGCGCGCGTGCGCTGTCCGCCGGAGCTTGAGGGTCAGAACGGTGTTGTCGGCAACCGTCCAATGCCCAGACCTCTATCGGGAGGGCCTTTGTCATCGCCGACGATGGGTACCGGGGCACGGGCTTGGTCAGCCCGCACCGCCGCAAGCGCAGCCAGGACGAACCTCCCGCTCGGAAGGAGGAGCACGACGCCTCTGGAAGATCCTTCGCGGCTGCCGCCTGAAGGGCGACGGCGTTCACCCCGCCATGCTCGGCATCGCCCACCTGCACAATGTCGTCCGCACCGGGTAGGACCAGGCCGGACGTGACCTGGTCAGCCGGGCTTCGTCGTCCCGCCCAAGGGAGCACAACGCTCATCGCGGTGTCGTCGTAGGAGACAGAAGCAGGAATGCTCCGTGACGACAACGTCAGGGATGGCCGCTCCCAGAGCCCATGTCGCTACTCGTACGGCTGCCACACCGGACCGCGGCGCCTGGCCGAAGTCGGTGAGACCGTAGACCACATCAGCGGTGAACAACTCCTCCAACCAGTCAAGGCTTCCGTCGTCAACGAGATGACCGTGCGACGAGACCGGTTCCGTGATGGCCAAGCGATCTTCAAGCGCCAGCGACACACGCGTCCTCTCCGTCCCTGTAGACGGTCAGCCTGGCGCCGAGTTGTCTACGTGCGCGCTGCCGTCCGGCAGGTCACTGGCCGCAGACAACGACGGTCCGACCTCTGAGGTCGGGGTCACCCTTGTCCAGGGCGCTGGCGTCGGCAAGAAGGCCGCGGCCAGGCAGATCGGTGGCCCACAGGAGACAGCGGTCCCGCGATGCCTCGACATCGGGGCGCGGAACGACCTCAACCGATCAAAGTAGCCAGGGCGGTCAGAGCAGCAGCTCCTCCACTCTCAGACCTTATCGTATATGATTAAATACATGGGGAGCTATACAAATAAATCTCGGACGATGCCCTGAAATCCCAGCCGCACGGGCGCTCAGGCGCCCACCGATTTCGATGACGACGAGGGTGAACATTGCCGACCTTCCATCGTGACGGAGCCGCCGTCACCTACCACGACACCGGCGCTCCGCCGAGCAACCCCGAAGCGCCGGCCATCGTGTTCGGCCACGGGCTTCTATTGGCGGCTGGATGTTCGATCCGCAGGTGGCGGTGCTCGCCGAACGCTATCGATGCGTGGCGATCGACTGGCGAGGGCAGGGAGAGACTCCCCGCTCCGAGAGTGGCTACGACATGGACTCGCTCACCGAAGACGTCATCGCGCTCCTTGCCGAGCTCAGACTCGACCCTGTTGCCTTCGAGGGGGAGATCGCCCTCGTCATCGGAACCGAGACGCACCGCGTCAGCCGTGACACCGCGTGGCAGCACGTCAGCGGGGTGACGGCGGCGAACGACTTCGGCCTTTACGACCTGCGCTACGCGGACCCCGGGTCGAACGTCCACTCCAAGAGCCTCGACGGATGCACCCCGATCGGCCCGGCAGTCCTGGACGCGGCACAGCTCGACCCTTCGAGCCTGCACCTCCGGACCTATGTGAACGGCCGGCTGGAGCAGGACGCGCGCGTCGCGGACGACATGCTGTTCGACTTCGCCTACGTGATCGCGGATCTGTCACGGTTCATGACGCTCCAGCCGGGTGACGTGATCCTGACCGGCACGCCGGCCGGCTCTTCCGTCGTTCAGCCCGGCGATGTGGTCGAGGTCGAGGTGACCGGCACCGGCCTGAACGGACTCCGCACGTCGACCGGTCGCCTGCGCACCTCGATCGCCAAGGACGACTACCGCGTCGGAGCGCTACTGCCGGCTCCCCAGGCCGATGCCGCCGCGCGGGCGGCGGCCTACGGGCACTCCGCCTCGCAGGCCACGGGAGCCACCCCGCGCGGGTAGCCGTCGCCCGACCGCCGGCCCGACAACACGCCATCCCGGAGAAGAAGGAGTGCACCAGGTGACTGCGCCGTACGAGGCCCCCAACACCATCAAGCGGATGCTGTTCGCTACGTGGGCGCTGCTGAACTCGCTGACGCCTGAGCAGCGTGCCGTCGCTGTCTATCCGATGTCCGATCCGCGACGTCTCGACTGGGACTTCATCCCCAAGCCGGACCGCACCGGAGTCCCGTTGTCGGTACTCCATGGACACCAACGCACCCTGGCCCAGCACCTGTTGGCCTCGGGCCTGAGCACACGGGGCTACAGTCAGGCGCTGCAGATCATGGCCATGGAGAACATGCTGCGCGAGAAGGAGGTCCATGAGCGCGGCCTCGGCGTCATCGCAGGTGACTTCCGCGATCCCGACAACTACTCCTTCTCGTTCTTCGGCCGCCCCGGCTTCGAGGACACATGGGGCTGGAGAGTCATCGGTCATCACCTCTCTCTGAGCTACACGATCATCGATCAGCGTTACCTGACGGTCACACCGTGCAACATGGGTGCTCAGCCGGTTCCTTCGGGTGTCTTCCACCCGCTCAGGGACGACGAGGAACTCGCCTTCGAGCTGCTGCACGGCATGTCGGACGCACACCGCAAGGCGACGGTGATCCACGACGTGGCCCCCGCCGACTACGTCACCCGACAGGTGCCGCGCATCGGCCGTGTCGAGCTGCCCGACCATGTCGACCTGGGTATCCCGAGCTACCGCATCTCGGACGAGGACCGGGAGGCGCTCAAGTTCGAGGCCGACCGGCCGCGCGGGGTGGCCGCGAGCGACCTGGGCAGCCGAGGCGCCGCATTGGTCAAGGACCTCGTCCGGACTTACGTCGGACGCATCCCCGACGAACTGGCCGACACCTATCTGCGCACGCTCGACGGTACGAACGACGACAAGATCTTCTTCTGCTGGGCGGGCGGGACCGAGCTCGGAACATCGCACTACTATCGGATCCAGACCGACACGTTGCTCATCGAGTTCGACAACGCGATCGACAGCGGCAATCACATCCACTCGGTCTGGCGGGACTACCACAACGACCTGGGACACACCTTGCTCATCAACCACTACGAGCAGTCGAAGAACAGCGGTCACCATCTGTCCCGCCGGACCCAGTCCACCGTGCCCGCAGAGGGATGACGTGCCGAGGAATGCCGATGCCCCGCCGACGAGGATGAACTGATGCCTTCCACCGATGCACAACCGACTCGCCTGTCGAAGTCACAGCTGGTCTATCGCGCACTTCGCGAGCGCATCATGGACGGCACGTACAGCCCGGGGTATCGCCTGGTCCTCGAACAGCTCGCCCGCGAGTTCTCGGTCAGCGCCGTCCCGGTACGCGAGGCGGTGCGGCTCCTGGAAGCCGAGGGGTACGTCACCTTCGAGCGGAACGTCGGCGCCCGGGTCGCGATCGACGAGACGCAGTACGAGACGGCTGCGGAAGCGCTGGCGGTGGTCGACGGCGCCGCCACCGGGTTGAGCGGTTCGCTCCTCACCGAGGACGACCTGGAGGCGGCCCGTGAGGTGAACGAGAAGATGCGCCGGAGCCGCGAGTCCTTCGACCCGGTCAGCTTCACCAGGCTGAACGGCGAGTTCCACGCGATCCTCCGAAGCCGGTGCCCGAACACCGACCTGCTGGGCATGGTCGACAAGCAGCAGCAGCGTATCGACCGGCTCAGAAGGTCCATCTTCGACTTCGTGCCGACACGCTCGCTCCAATCGGTCGAGGAGCACGAGGAGTTGCTGTCGCTCATCCGACAGGGCGCGGAACCGGACAAGGTCGAGCGCTACGCGCGGCAGCACAAGTTGAACACCTTGCAGGCGTTCATCGAGCAGCGCAGGCAGAACGCCGGCTGACCGCCGGGTCGTCGGCCCCGCCGAAGGGTCGTACAGGCACCTCGGAGAGGGAGATCCACGTGACCGTACGCAGTACCACCGTTGACATCCTCACCCAGGACGGCACTGCCGACGCCTACTTCGCGTATCCCGACGACGGCGTCGCCCACCCCGCCGTGGTGCTGTACATGGATGCCTTCGGCCTACGACCGGCGCTCAGGACGATGGCGAACCGAATCGCCGGAGCCGGCTACATGGTGTTGGCCCCCAACGTTTTCTACCGGAGCGGGCGCGCACCCGTGGTTCCTCTGCCGGAGTTCATCGCCGACGCCGACCGGCCGACCCTCTTCAAGCGGATCAGACCGATGATGGGTGGGATGACGGGGGAGGTGGTGACGCGCGACGCGGCCGCCTACCTGGACTGGCTGGCCGCCTGCCCGGAGGCGGCCTCGGGGCCGGTCGGCGTGGCCGGTTACTGCATGGGCGCCCGCCTGGCCCTGCTCACCGCCGGCCGCCATCCCGAGAAGGTCGCGGCCGCCGCGGGCTTCCACGGTGCCGGCCTGGCCACCGATGCCCCCGACAGTCCTCACCTGCTCGCCGACCGCATCACCGCCGAGCTGTACTTCGGCCATGCCGACCAGGACCCGTCGATGCCGCCTGAGCAGATCGAGCGCCTCGCGAAGGCTCTCACCGCCGCAGGCGTCCGGCACCGCTCCGACACGTACACCGGTGCCGACCACGGCTACACCATGGCCGACACCGACCGCTACGCACCCGAGGCCGCGGAACGTCACTGGGCGGCGATGCTGGACCTGTTCGGCCGCGCCCTCTGAGACCCCTTCGCCTCGCGCTCCTCCCCTGAGGGAAGACAATCGCGCCACCCTGGCTAGGGTCAGTCCGCGCCCGCTCCGGAAACCAGCGGGAGCCCCTTCAGGATCTGCTGGAGGTGTATCACCTGCCGGGGGATGAACTCCGCGATCGTGAATGCAACGACGTCCCCGGCCTCGTCCAGGTCGGCGACGACACGCCGTACCTCACCGCTGGTGAGGCCGTCGGGTTCGGGGCCGAGCCCGAGGACGATCTCGTTGCTGTCGACCGTGTCGACGTCGAAGTGGATGGCGAGGCGCGAGCATCCGGTGGCCGCGAGCCAGTCGAGCAGCGGCTGCGAGGACTCCCGTAGTTCGTCGGGTGCGAAGGTCTTCAGACCCCACTCGGCGATCTTCGGGAAAACGTCGGGCTGCCAGGAGTGCAACCCCACCAGGGCGACCCGGTCCGGGGAGACGGTCGCCGGGAGCAGCTTCAGCACGTCCGGGTCGCCCTGCCCGATGAGCGCGGACACCGCCATCGCGTGGTAACCCTCGTACGCGGTCTCGGGGGTGTCGATGTCGGGGTGGGAGTCGATCCAGACGACCGCCAGGTCGTCGCCGTAGCGGCGGGCCAGTTCGGCGAACGGCGCGACGCTCACGGAGCACTCGCCGCCGAGCGTCGTGATCCGGGCCGGCCCGTGCTCGCGGATCACCTCAAGGGCGGAAGCCAACTGCTCGACCAGGACGGCCTTGGACTCCACGCCGTCGACCAGTTCGGTGCCCTCGTCGGTCATCGTCACCGGCACCGTCGCCGTGGGGCCGTCGTGCGGCGGCAGCACCGCCTCGAGCACCGCCGAACCGACGGCGTAGCTGCGGCGGGCCACGTCGAAGGGGAACTCGGAGGCGAACAGCCTCACGCTGGAGGACCCGGCACCCTGCCACTGGGGCCAGACCAGGCGCAGGTTGACATCTTTGTGGTCGGTCACAGGATTTCCTTTCCACATTGCGGCGGTTTCCTTCAGACCGTCACCGTGAGCGGCAGCTCACGCGACGACGGTCCGATGTGCAGCGAGCGCGGTGCGTCGGGGAGTTCCCACCCGGCGTCGGTGTAGCGGGACAGCGCTCGGCGGCTGATCCGCACCTCCACGTCGGCTTCCGCTCCGGCGTCGAGCTCGACCGTGGCGAAGCCGGCGAGCTGCCGGGGCGGCGCCTGCTCGTCTCCGTCGACCCGGTCCGCGTAGGCCTGGATCACCTGACGGCCGCGGCGGTCACCGGAGTTGCGTATCCGTACGGTGATCACGGCGTCCTCGCCGCCGGTCAGGGATGCCCGCGCGTCCGGGGCGGCGGTCGCCGAGACGAGGTCCCAGTGGGTGTAGCCGAGGCCGTGCCCGAAGGCGAACAGCGGGTCGTTGCCGGCGGCGTCGTAGCCGCGGTAGCCGACGAGGAGTCCTTCGGCGTAGTGCAGGCGGCCCTCGGACGGCACGGCGTCGGGGACCGGCGCGTCCTCGGCGGTACGGGGGAAGGTCATCGTGAGGCGGCCGCCGGGCTCGGCGTCGCCGTAGAGGACGTCGGCGACCGCGTCGCCGTACTCCTGTCCGCCGAAGAAGGTCCAGAGCAGGGCGCGTGCGCGTTCGGCCCAGGGCATCAGCACCGGCGAGGAGGCATTGACCACGACCACCGTGTTCGGGTTCGCCTCGATCACCGCCGCGGCCAGTTCGTCCTGGCGGCCGGGGAGGAACAGGGTCGGCCGGTCGAAGGTCTCGCTCTCCACCTCGTCCGAGGTGCCCAGCATGAGGACGACCGCCTCCGCCTCGCGTGCCGCGCTCACGGCGGCGGCGAACTCCTCGTCCGCCGTCAGGGGGCTCGGGTCGTGGCCGAGGGTGAGCTGTACGAACTCCACGTCGGAGGCCACGACCGCGGGGTGCAGGAGGAGTTCGACGGACACGTCGGTGCCGTCGAGGTCGACGGTGGTCGGGTGGTCGGCGGCACGGCGCATGACGTCCTCGATCCCGTCCCGGGACTCCGACGCGGCCCGCAGGACCACGGTGCCGTCCAGGGACAGCTCCATGCGTCCGGTGCCGTAGAGGGAGAAGGTGTGGCGGCCGGGCCACGGGGCCTTCAGGACCGTACGCAGCCGCAGCGTGGTGGCGCCCGGGGGAAGCGAGGGCACGCCGGGGAAGCCCATCCAGCTGAGGCTGTAGCTATGCCGGTGCTCGGCGAGGATCACCTTTCCGTCGCTGTCCAGGAACTCCAGGTGGCTGCCGGGGCGACCGGTGACGGGATCAAGCGTGGCCTCGACGGCCAGCGGTTCGAGGTTGGCGCGGGAGCGGGCTCCGCGGTGGACCGTGAAGTCGACGCCGGGGAGTGCGGCGCGCAGTGCCGCCTCGGGGCAGGAGAGCGCGGTGGCGGTGAGGCTGGCGCTGCCTCCGCCCTGGTAGGCGGGCGCCACGGCGGCGGGTCCGATCAGGGCGATCCGGCGCAGGCCCTCCCGGCGCAGCGGCAGGATTCCGTCGTTCTGGAGCAGGATGAAGGACCGGGCTGTCAACTCACGTAGTTCCGGGCGGAGTTCGACAGGCGGTGGGACGGAGCCGACGCTCTTGGCCGCCGGGCTGTCCAGTGCGCCGACGCGCGTGGCGAGGCGGAGCAGACGCAACACCTTGTCGTCGACGGTCTCTTCGGGAACGCGCCCCTCCTTGACCGCCGCGACCAGAGCGGGGCCCCACGGCCCCTCCGGACCGGGCATGATCAGGTCCAGTCCGCCCAGCGCTGTCGCGTCGGTGCTCTGGGCCGCCCGCCAGTCCGACACCAGCAGGCCGTCGAAACCCCATTCGCCCTTGAGGACACCCTCGTTGAGCGGCGCGTTCTCGGTCATCGTGGAGCCGCGCACCGCGTTGTAGGCGGACATGACCGAGGCGGCGCCGGCTGCCACGGCCGCTTCGAACGGCGCCAGGTAGACCTCGTGCAAGGTGCGCTCGTCCATCCGGACGTCGTAGCTGGTGCGTTCGGTCTCGGAGTCGTTGGCGACAAGATGCTTGGGACAGGCGGCCACACCGCGGGACTGCACGCCTTCGACGTATGCAGTGCCTAGTACTCCAGCTGTAGATCGTGATCTTCATGTCTGGGATGCGGCTTGTCGCCGGTAGTGACTGGTGCGTGATCGTGCCTGGTGGCGGCGGCGC
>NZ_JBHVDX010000227.1:0-16947 GCF_042802555.1 Streptomyces sp. NPDC057474
GCGCCACACAGCGCGGCGCGGACGACGCCCGCCGCACCGCGCGTGCGCTGCGCGCCGAGCGCGCGGAGATCGCGGGCGCCCCCGACGACGTACCGGAGACGGACTCCGACGCGCCCAAGCACCCCCTCGCGGCCCTCCGCGAGGCCTACCGCGCCGCCTCCCAGGTGTACGAGAAGGTCGGAGTCGGCGCCGATCTGCGCGCCGAGCAGGCGCGGGCCGAGAGCGACGAGAGCGCCGCGATCGCCGAGCTGGACCGGCTGACCAACAAGGTCCGCAACCGCGCCGAGCAGCTGCTGCAGTCACCCGACGGCTCCGACGGGCCCTCCCGGCAGGCCGCGGCCGCCCGAGCCGAGGAACTCGTACAGCTCCTGGAAACCCGTGTGTCCACCGCGAGCGAGCAGCTCGGGCGGCTGCGCGGCGAGGCCGAGCGGCACGCGCCCGAGGACGGTGAGGCACACACCGAGCTGCCCGAGGAACTGCTCCCGCGCGACGCCGAGCACGCCCAGGCCCTGCTGCGCACGGCCGCCGCCGAACTCGCCTCCCGCGCCGAGGCGTTGACGCAGGCCCGCGAAGCCCACGCCGAGCTGCTGGAGTCCCATCGCGCCGCCGAGGACGCGGCCGGTGGCTTCGACGAGACCGCCGCCCTGCTCCGGGACCTCCTGCGCGACCACTCCACGGACGACGACCAGGAGGAGCCCGAGCCCTACCCCGGCAGCCTCGAAGAGGCCCGCAAGGCCGCCGCCGACGCCCGCCGCTCCCTGCGCGGCTGCGCCGCCGACCTCTCCGCCGCAGAGGGCTCCGTACGCGAGGCCGGCGACGTCCTCGTACGCCACGCCAACTCCACCCGCTACGAACAGGTCCGCACCCCGGCCCGCCAGCAGATCCGCGAGCTGCCCGCCTCCTCGCTCCCCGAGCACGCCAAGAAGTGGGCCGACGCGTTCGCGCCCCGACTCCGGGTCCTCACGGACGAGTTGGCGCAGCTGGAACGCAACCGGGACTCGATCGTCGACCGGCTGCGGGGCCTCGTGGAATCGGCCCTCGCGACCCTCCGCTCCGCCCAGCGGCTGTCCAGGCTCCCCGAGGGCCTGGGGGAGTGGTCCGGCCAGGAGTTCCTGCGCATCCGCTTCGAGGAGCCCGACCAGGCCACCCTCACCGAGCGACTCGGCGAGGTCGTAGACGAGGCGACCCGCGCGGCCGTGAAGAAGAACTCCGACATGCGCCGCGACGGCATGTCCCTGCTGCTCCGGGGCGTCGGCGCCGCGCTCCAGCCCAAGGGCGTCGCCGTGGAGATCCTCAAGCCGGACGCGGTGCTGAGGGCCGAGCGCGTCCCCGTCGGGCAGATGGGTGACGTCTTCTCGGGCGGCCAGCTGCTGACCGCCGCCATCGCCCTCTACTGCACGATGGCTGCTCTGCGCAGCAACGACCGGGGGCGGGACAAACACCGCCACGCCGGCACGCTGTTCCTGGACAACCCCATCGGCCGCGCCAACGCGACGTATCTGCTGGAACTCCAGCGAGCGGTGTCGGACGCGCTGGGCGTCCAACTGCTCTACACCACCGGTCTGTTCGACACCACGGCACTGGCGGAGTTCCCACTGGTCATCCGTCTCCGTAACGACGCCGACCTACGGGCGGGCCTCAAGTACATCAGCGTGGAGGAACACCTCCGCCCGGGACTGCCTCAGCAGCCCCGGGCGGGGGAGGCCGTACACACGGAGATCACCGCGACACGCATGTACAAGAGGCCCACTGCAACCGCGCCCTGAGTGGCGTGGGGAACCGCGCGACCAGCCCCAATGGACCCGTAGCCGCCCCACGCCCCTGAGCACAGCCCCTTTAGGCATCGGCTTTCAAAAGATCCGCACACTTCTCGCCGATCATCATCGTCGTGATGCACGGATTCACGGTCACCAGATCCGGCATCACCGACCCGTCCGCGACCCGCAACCCCTCGACCCCCTTCACCCGCAGCCGCGCGTCCAGCGGGGCCGAGGTGTCGTCGTCCGCGCCCATCTTCACGGTGCAGGCCGGGTGGTAGACGGTGTTGTGGGTCTTGTGGATGTAGTCGAGCAGTTCGTCGTCGGTCCGGACGTCCGGACCGGGCGCCAGCTCGGCCCCGGCCCAGCCGCTCAGCGCGGGCTGCGCCGCGATCTGCCGGGCCAGACGAAGGCCGTACGTCATCACCCGCGCATCGTGCTCGTGCGTGAAGTAACGCGGGTCGACCTTCGGCTTGTCCCGGTAGTCCCGGGTGCGCAGCCGCACGGTGCCCCGGGACTTCGCCCGTGTCACGTTCGGCGTCAGACAGAACGCGTTCTCGGAGGTGGGGTAGCCGTGCCGGGCGGTGTTCATGTCGAACGGGACGGACCCGTAGTGGAACATGAGGTCCGGCCGGTCGAGGCCCGGCTCGGTGTCGTAGAAGATGCCCGCCTCCCACCACTGGTTGGACTCGGTGGGCATCGGCTGTGCGGCCTCCCACATGATGACGCCCTCGGGGTGGTCCTGGAGGTTCTCGCCGACGCCCGCCGAGTCCACGACGACGTCCACGCCGACCTCGCGCAGCTGTTCGGCGGGGCCGATGCCCGAGAGCATCAGGATCTTCGGGGTGTCGATGGCGCCGCAGGAGACGATGACCTCGCGCCGGGCCCGAACCGTCCGGGTGTGGATGAGGTCCGGGTCCAGGTACTCGGCGCCGACGCAGCGCCGCCCGTCGAGCACGAGCTTCTTGGCGCGGACCCCGGTGCGTACCTCCAGGTTCGGGCGCCCGCCCATGATCGGGTGGAGATACGCCACCGAGGAGGACTGCCGGATGTTGTTCGCGTCGGAGTTGATCTGGAACCAGTTGGCGCCCCGGACCACCGTGGTACCCGTGTTGAAGGGCGTCGTCGGGATACCCGCCTGGGCGCACGCCTCCAGCAGGGCGTTGCCGCACGGGTCCTCGCTCTTGATGGTGCGGAGCTTCACCGGGCCGGTGCGGCCGTGGTGGTCGCCGGGCGCGTCGTTGGTTTCCAGCCGCTGGTAGAGCGGGAAGAGGTCGGCCGCGGACCAGCCCCTACAGCCCGCTGCCGCCCAGTCGTCGAGGTCTTCCGCCGGTGCCCAGAAGGCGATACAGGAGTTGTGGGACGAACAGCCGCCGAGGACCTTCGCTCTCGCGTGCCGCATGAAGCTGTTGCCGCTGGCCTGCGGCTCGACCGGGTAGTCCCAGTCGTAGCCGGACTCCAGCAGGCCCATCCAGCGTTCCAGTTTCAGGACGTCGTCGTCACCGACGTCACTGGGGCCCGCCTCCAGGACGCACACCGTGATCGACGGATCCTCGGAGAGCCGGGCCGCGACCACGTTTCCCGCGGTGCCGCCGCCGACCACGACATAGTCGAACTCATCTGCCTTCATGGGGAGTTGACCTCCTGCGTTGCTGTGCTGCTGTGCTCGTCGGATTCTCGGGGGTCGGCTCTCAGTCGGCCGCCGGGGAGGTGAGGGGCGCGGCGGGCGGCGCTGTCCCGGCCTCGACGGCCACGCGGTGCTCGGCGAGTACGCCCGTCTTGTGCCGCTGGATGAACCAGTAGTAGGCGAAGCCGCCGCCGGCGATGATCCCGACGAAGAGGACCGCGCCCCACTGCAGGTACCAGTGGAACGGGGCGGCCGCGTTGTAGACCGAGGCACGCGGCCAGATCAGGTTGAGGGTCATGCCCCCGCCCCACACCACGGCGAGGATGTTCACGAGGATGCCCCAGCGGCCCAGCGAGAATCGGCCGTCCCCGGCGGGCTGCCACTTGCCGCGCAGCCGCGCCACCAGCATCGGCACGGTGACGCCCAGGTAGGCCAGGTAGATCATGATGATGCCGATGCTGGTCACCACGGTGAAGATCTGCGGCTGGCGGATGTTGACCACGAGGATCCCCAGCGCCAGGATCCCGATGATCACGGTCGGCAGCACCGGCGTCTGGAACCGCGGGTGGCACTTGGCCAGCTTCGAGGACGCGGGCAGGTTGTTGTCGCGGGCCATCGCGAACGCCAGCCGGACCGCTGCGGTGTGGACGGCCAGGGCGCAGACGGTCACCGCGATCAGGACGCACCACAGCATCGCCTTGCCGGCCGTCGGGCCGAGCACGTTGAGCACGATGTACTGCAGTCCGTCGGTGGACAGCTGCTCGCCCTTCAGGCTGGACACGCTCATCAGCGCCAGGAGCAGGATCAGACCGCCGAGGACGAAGGAGGCGATGATCGCGCGGATGATCGCGCGCGGCGCGTTCCGGGTCGGGTCCAGCGACTCCTCACCGAGCGAGGCGGCCGTGTCGAAGCCGTACATGACGTACGCGGACGCCAGCGAGGCGACGAGGAACGCGCCCAGATATCCGGTGCCGTAACTGTCTCCGGTGCCGTTCGTCTCCAGGACCACCTGCGGGCCACGGGTGATGTGTACTGCGAACAGCACGATCAGTACGACGGTGGCGATCAGCTCGATGAACACGCCCGCCGTGTTGATCCGGGCCATCAGCTTGACGCCGAAAGCGTTCACCAGGGTGGTGAACAGGATCAACACCGCGGCCAGGATGACCGCGTTGGTCGCCACGTCGTACTTACCGGTGCCGTCCCCGACGATCTGGAACACGTCGGAGATCTGGGGCAGCGTCAGCTGGTAGGCCAGCGCGACCGCCGCGATCGACACGATGGAGGCGGTCAGCATCATCCAGCCGGCGAGCCAGCCCAGGTGCGGGTTGCCTATCTTCTTCGACCAGTTGTAGACCGAGCCCGCGACCGGGTAGCGGGCCGCCAGCTCGGCGAAACAGAGCGCGACCATGAACTGGCCGACGAACACCATCGGCCACGACCACCAGTAGGCGGGGCCACCGCTGGCGAAGCCGAAGTAGAACAGCTGGAAGGTGCCGGTCAGGATCGAGATGTAGCTGATCCCGGCGGCGAAGGTGTGGAAGTTGCCGAGGGTGCGCTTGAGTTCGGGCTTGTAGCCGAATTCGGTGAGTTCGGCGTCGTCGGATGTGTTCTTTGGTCCGGTGGGTTGCTCGATGGTCGTCATGAGTGGACTCCTGGTGGGCCTTGGGGAGGAGGGGGAGCGGCTCCTGCGGGTGCCGAGAACGGTGAATGAGAACGGTGTGTGTGCGGGGGAGCGGGAGAAGCTAGGCGAACCAACCCTGCGGTGAAGGGTCCGTGTTCCGCCAGATGTGCTTCGCCTCGCGATACTCGGCGAGCCCAGCGGGCCCGAGTTCGCGGCCGAAGCCGGACTGCTTGTAACCGCCCCACTCGGCCTGCGGCACATACGGGTGGTAGTCGTTGATCCACACCGTGCCGATCCGCAGCCTGGCCGCGACCCGCCGGGCCCTGGCCTCGTCCGTCGTCCATACGGCACCGGCCAGACCGTAGATCGTGTCGTTGGCCAGCCGTACCGCCTCGTCCTCGGTGCTGAACCGTTCCACCGTGAGCACCGGCCCGAACGACTCGTCCCGGACCACGGACATCGTGCTCGTGCACTCGTCCAGGACGGTCGGCAGATAGTAGAAGCCCTCGTCGTACGCGTCGCCGCTCGGCCGCTCGCCACCGCAGCGCAGTACCGCGCCCTCGGCGATGCCCTTGGCGACGTACTCCTCGACCTTCGAGCGATGTGCCGCCGAGATCAGCGGCCCGGTCTGCGCCCGCTCGTCGAACGGGCCGCCGAGCCGGATCTCCCGCGCCCGGCGGACTACCTCGTCCACGAACCGGTCGTGCAGCGAGTCCTCCACCAGCAGGCGGGCGCCCGCCGAGCACACCTGCCCCGAGTGCAGGAAGACCGCGGTCAGCGCCATGTCGACCGCCGTGTCGAAGTCGGCGTCGGCGAAGACGATGTTCGGGTTCTTGCCGCCGAGCTCGAGGGCGACCTTCTTCACACTCGCGGCGGCGTTGGCCATGAGCCGGCGCCCGGTCTGCAGTCCGCCGGTGAAGGAGACCAGGTCCACGTCCGGGTGGTCGGAGAGCGGGGCACCGGCCTGGGGGCCCGCGCCGAGGACCAGGTTGGCCACGCCCGCCGGCACCCCGGCCTCCTCCAGGAGGCGCATCAGATGGATCGCGGTGTGCGGGGTCAGCTCGCTCGGCTTGAGCACGAAGGTGTTGCCGGCCGCGAGCGCCGGGGCGACCTTCCAGGCCGTCTGGAGGAGGGGGTAGTTCCAGGGAGTGATCAGCGCGCACACCCCGACCGGCTCGTACACGACCCGGCTGTCGACGCCCGCCTGGCCGGTGTCGACGATCCGGCCCGTCTCGGCGGTGGCTGCCCGCCCGAAGTAGCGGAAGCAGTTCGCGATGTCGTCGATGTCGTACTCGCTCTCCACCAGCCTCTTGCCGGTGTCGAGGGACTCGGCGCGGGCGAGCGCGTCCTTGTCGCGTACGAGGAGATCGGCCACCCGAAGCAGCAGGTCACCGCGGTCGGCGGGCGAGGTGGAGGGCCAGGGGCCCTCGTCGAAGGCGCGACGTGCGGCCGCGATCGCCTCCGCGGTGTCCTTGCCGTCGGCCTCGTCGACGACCGCGACCAGGCTGCCGTCGGCGGGACAGCGGATCTCACGCGTCCGCCCGTCGAGCGCGGATCGCCATGCTCCGCCGATGAAAAGTTCGGGCATGTCTCTCGTTCCCTCCTGGTCAGCGCCGTGCGGCAGGCGCCCTCGCGGCTGGCACCTAACCGGACGACCGCGTTCTATGCCAAATACGAGGCCAAATGTGACGGTCGACACGCCTGGTCAGGAGCCTGGACATTCGAGGGAACCGCCCTCCACTGCCGCAGCGGCCACTCGTGCAGGATCCGATGTGGTACTCGGTGGGCACCAGCACACCACCCTTCCGGTAGGCACGCGACGCCATGGCCGGTTGCGTACGTTCACAGCCTCGGTGCGGGACACACGATCCGGTGCGAGGTCGATCAACACCGTCGGCGAACTCCAGGAGTGCGTCCACCAGTTCGGGGTGAACCGTCGTGCAGTGGTGGTGCTCCGACTCCTCGAAGGAGGGCGGCTCGTCGGCCAGGCACATTCACGCGTGGCCCAGCCACTCGCGTGGCGGGCGCGGTGACGAGACGGGCGGGGTCGGACAGGCCGATCGGGGAAGTTCGGGTAAGTGGTGGTGCCCGGGAAAGCCAGGTCGGCGAGGTCTCGCCGACGGCGGGCACGGACGTGAAGCCGTGCCCTCGGAGGCCGCACGCCACGGTCACCCAGGCCGCGTTCGCTGGTCCGGGTTCGCGGGGTGAGTGACCGCTGGACGTCCTCGAAGCGAGTGAGGTCGCACTCGTGGACGTCGAGGAGGGAGGGGCAGCCGTCGACCATCCACCCCACGACCGCCTGGGGCAACGCGCTCACGCGACAGTCGTCGTGGGCATACCGCCGCACGGCCCATCGACGACGGCGCGCCGACCGAGGGGCGGCTTCCTCGCCGTCCATGAACGCGACGGCCGTACGGACGCGGTCCTCTCGGTCGACCGCTCCGCCCGTTCATGCGGGCCAGACATGAACCGGCCCGCGCGGCGAGCGACGTGGAACCACGGCGAGCTGACGAGCCGTCCGGAGGGGTGGGCCATGTGGCGCACGGCCCACCCCGGCAGTCCTATGGGTGCGACAGCTGCCCGGCCCCACCCCGCCGACGTATCCGCTCCTGCGCGCGCTCCGCCACCCGTGCCTCACGGTGGGCCCGCCGCCGCTCGCGCCGGAGCGAGCGTGCCGTGCTGCTGGGGGCCGAGACCACGCCGTTGCGCTGGTTCCACACCTGGCGGGTCACCCAGACGTCCAGGACGCCCCACGTCGCCGCGATCGTGCTCGCCACGCTGCTCAGCACCATGGGGAACGCCAGCCAGGAACTCGCCAGGGTGCACAGGAACGCCACCATCGCCTGAATCAGTGTCACCGCGATGATGAGGACTGCGCGCACCGCCGCCGTCCGCACCGGGTCGGGCAGCCGCCGCTTGCGCGCCGGCTCCTCGATCCACAACGGCCGGTAATGCACCCGCTCTTCGTCGCCACGGGCGAAGAGCCTCCGTTCTTCCACCGCGACGCTCTCCCCCGTCAGGAGGCCGCGATCCGGTGCCTGAGCGCTCCGCGCCGCCACCTCGGGCGTCGCCGCTCCGTCCCCGGGCGCTACGCGCCGCTCCGCCGTGCCCATCAACTTGTCACTCCCCACCGCCGGTGGACCAACAGATCCGGATCCTGAGACCCGGCCCCCCACTGGTGCCCGACTTTCTCTGATTTACGCCGCCTGGGAGCGGCCTGCGGGGCCTGTGGGTCATTTCGCCCCCAATTCCCGTACAGAAAGACGATCGACGTACGCCGAAGATTCCCACGGAACGAAAAAATCCGGCCAACCGGCCGACTTCGCCGACGGGATGCCATTGGTTCAAGTGCCGGACAGAGGGCGGCAATCTCCCCCAATGAACGGACAACTCACCATGTCTGGTTCGCCTCGGGTGGGGAGTGCGTCCAATCGGCTCTTCGAGATACGTGTGAGTCGGTAGTAGGCTCACGCCGTTTGTTGACGCACATGTGTGCCCCCGGGCCTGGCGGGGGTCGAGCTGGGGGAGGCCATGCGCTTTCGCGGGAAATCGATCCGCCGGAAGATCGTGGCGCTGCTGCTCGTGCCCCTGGTGGCTCTGACCGGTGTCTGGACGTTCGCCACGGTACTGACGGGCCGTGAGGCGAGCGATCTCTTCAGGGTGGCGGACATCGTCGAGGAGGTCGGCTTCCCCACCGAGGACACCATCCGTGTGCTCCAGCAGGAACGCCGCCAGACCCTTGTGTACCTCGCCGACCCGCGGGCCTCCGAGGCGCTCACGGCCCTCGACCGCAGCCGGTCCGCCACGGACGCGGCCGTCGAGGAGTTCCGCGAGCACGCCCGGGACTCCGAACTGCGGGACGAGATGGGCGAGGCCACCTCGCTGCGGCTCACGGCGATCCTGGACGCCCTCGACACCCTGCCGTCCCTGCGCACGAGCGTCGAGAGCGGCACCGTCACGATCCCCCAGGCCCTCGGCCACTACAACGACCTCGTCGATCCCTGCTTCACCCTGCTGTCCAACCTCCCCGCGCTCGACAACGTGGAGATGGACAAGCAGGGCCGCGCCCTGGTCAACGTCGGCCGCGCCCGCGAACTCCTCTCGCGCGAGGACGCCCTGCTCAGCTCCGTGCTCGTAGCGAACCGGATCACCCAGGACGAGATCCGCGACTTCTCCGACCTCGTCGCCCAGCGCACCCTGATGTACGAGATCAGCCTGCCGCAGCTGCCCTCCGCCGAGCGCGCCCGCTTCGACGGCTACTGGAAGAACGCGAGTTCCGCGCCCCTGCGCTCGGTCGAACAGGCCGTCATCGCCTCCGACCCGGGTAGGCCCAGCGGTGTCACCGCGAAGAGCTGGGACACCTCGGTCGAGCCCGTGCTCGCCGATCTCCGCGACCTCAGCGTCGAGGCGGGCGACCGCTATCAGGACCGTGTCCGCCCGCTGGCGACCAACGTCATCCTGAAGGCCGCCGTCTCCGGTGTCCTCGGCCTCTTCGCCCTGCTCTTCTCGCTCTTCATGTCCGTCCGTATCGGCCGGGTCCTCATCCGCGACCTGCGCCGGCTCCGCCAGGAGGCCAACGAGACAGCCGGGGTGCGGCTGCCCAGCGTGATGCGCCGGCTCGCCGCGGGCGAACAGGTCGACGTGGAGACCGAGGTGCCGCGCCTGGAGTACGACAGGAACGAGATCGGCGAGGTCAGCCAGGCCCTCAACACCCTGCAGCGGGCGGCCGTCGAGGCCGCCGTCAAGCAGTCCGAACTCCGCAGCGGCATCTCCGAGGTATTCGTCAACCTCGCCCGCCGCAGCCAGGTCCTGCTCCACAAGCAGCTCACCCTCCTCGACACCATGGAACGCCGGACCGAGGACACCGACGAACTCGCCGACCTGTTCCGCCTCGACCACCTGACGACCCGAATGCGCCGGCACGCCGAGGGCCTGGTCATCCTCTCCGGCGCCGCCCCGTCCCGGCAGTGGCGCAAGCCCATCCAGCTCATGGACGTCGTCCGCGCGGCCGTCGCCGAGGTCGAGGACTACGAGCGGATCGAGGTCCGCCGACTGCCCCGGGTCGCCGTGACCGGCCCCGCGGTCGCCGACCTCACCCACCTCGTGGCCGAACTCCTGGAGAACGCCACGGTGTTCTCGCCCCCGCACACCGCCGTACAGGTGCTCGGCGAGCGCGTCGCCAACGGCTTCACCCTGGAGATCCACGACCGAGGCCTCGGTATGTCGGCGGAGGCGCTCCTCGACGCCAACCTCAAGCTCGCCGAGACCCCCGACTTCGAACTCTCCGACACCGACCGGCTCGGTCTCTTCGTGGTCAGCCGGCTCGCCCAACGGCAGAAGGTCCGCGTCTCCCTCCAGCCCTCCCCGTACGGCGGCACCACGGCCGTCGTGTTCATCCCCGACGCTCTGCTCACCGAGGACGTCCCCGACACCAACGGCATCGGCTTCCGCCTCGACCGCGCCCACCCCACCCGGGAGGCCGAGCTGGAGGAGGAGCGCAACGCGGCGCTCTCCCAGGTGCCGGTCCGGCTTCCGGGGCTCTCCGCCGCCATCCTGGACGGCCCGGTCGAACTGGAGGCACCGGTCGGCCTGGAGCCCCTGGACGGCTTCCCGGGCGCCCTCGGCGACGAGGACGGCGAGCGGGGCGGGCTGGTCCGGTCCCGCCGCCCCCTCACCGGTGTCGCCGACGAACACCAGCAGCCGGTGCGCGACGGCGAAGACCGGCAGGCCCCGTTCACCGATCCCGACCCGACGCTCGGCCCCGTGCCGCTGCCGCAGCGCCGGACCCCGCATCTCGTCAGCTCGCACGGCCGTTCGGTGACCGGGTCCAGGTCGAGGCACGCGGAGGACGCGCCGGAGCAGGGCCGTACAGCGGGCCCCGAGGGGATCGCCGACACCCGGCCGCTCACCGCCCTGCGCGGCGATCGCGCCGAACCGCCGACCCGCCCCGGAACCGACCGCACCGGACCCGCTGTCCTCCCCGGGGCGCACCGCGCCGGAGCCCTGCCCCCCGGCGGGTACGAGGGCCCCGCACTTCCCCAGCGCCGCCGCACGAGCCCTTCGGACGGCGCGGCCCCGATGACCTCGCAGTACGGCGTGGGCGAGTCCACCCCGCGCACGGACACGACGACCGACCAGGCAGAATCGGCTCCGAGCCCGCTGCCCCGTCGCGTCCGACAGGCCAGTCTGGCACCGCAGTTGAAGGACGGCCCGGACCGGCGTACCGAACGCGAAGGGTCCCGCCCGGAGCGGCGCCCGGATCCTGCCGAACGCGACGCCGACGAGGTACGCAGCCGTATGGCCTCGCTCCAACGGGGTTGGCAGCGTGGCCGCGAGGAGAACGCCGAGGGCGTCGACGCCCAGGACGTCTCAGCACCACGAGGAACGACTAAGGGGGACGGTCGATGACCGCACCGAAGGCCGAGGGGCCCACCGCGACCGGCACGTCCGGGGAGCTGAACTGGCTCCTGGACGACCTGGTGGAGCGCGTCGCCAGCATCCGCAAGGCGCTTGTGCTCTCCAGCGACGGACTGCCCACGGGCGTCTCCGAGGGCCTCACCAGAGAGGACAGCGAGCACCTGGCCGCAGTCTCCTCCGGATTCCACAGCCTCGCCAAGGGCGTCGGCCGCCACTTCGAGGCGGGCAGCGTCCGGCAGACCGTCGTCGAACTCGACGAGGCTTTCCTCTTCGTCACGGCCGCCGGTGACGGCAGCTGCCTCGCCGTCCTCGCCGACGCCGACGCGGACATCGGTCAGGTCGCCTACGAGATGACCCTCCTGGTCAAGCGGGTCGGCGTACATCTGGGCTCCGCCCCGCGCACCGATGTGCCCCAGGGCGGGTAGTGGGATGGCATGAGCCGAGACGGTCAGGGAAGAAGCCACTGGTTCGACGACGAGGCCGGACCAGTGGTGCGTCCGTACGCGATGACGCGCGGCCGGACCAACCACGCGATCCAGCACCGCCTCGACCTGATCGCCGTGGTCGTCACGGAACCGCACGTCGACGACCCGGAGGAAGATCACTCCCTCTCCCCTGAACACGTCCGGATCGTCGAGCTCTGCCGTGACACCCCCCAGTCGGTGGCCGAACTGGCCGCTGACCTGGACCTGCCTGTCGGAGTCGTCCGCGTCCTCGTCGGAGACCTCGTGGACGAGGAACTCGTCCATGTGACACGTCCCGTACCGCCTGCCGAGCTGGTGGACGAGAGCATTCTGCGTGACGTGATCAGCGGCCTCCGGGCGCTCTGAGCAGCGCGGAAGCGGAGCGTATACGTGACAGACCGGCAGTTCCCAGTCGATCGGGGCGACACCTTCACCGACATCGTCGCGTGGCGCCCGGCCGGCCGCCCGCTCACACACACGCTCCTCTCCGACAACCCCGCGCGCCACGCGGCCGCAGCCGTCGCGGGCGTCCGGCGCTCCTCGTCACTACCCGACGCTTCCACGACACCCCGCGCATCGCTGCGAACGGCAACACCCCGCGCGTCCACAGTCACCCTCCCCACCCTCAGGCGTACGAGACCGACGCCGGCGCGGACGGCGCCCCCAGGAACTCTCGGTGTCGACCGGGTGGAGCGCGCGGACGGCAGTGTCGTGGAACTCGGCGGAAGTGATGCGGCAGATGTCGGACCCCGGCGACGTACGAGCCATCGAAACCCCGGGCGGCGGAGGCTACGGCCCACCGTCGCGCGACAACCATCCAGCAGGAGAAGAGACCGATGATCCTCGGGCGCTCTGAGCGCGGCACACCTCCGGTCGAGCCCGTCACGCTCAAGATCCTCGTGGCCGGCGGCTTCGGCGTGGGCAAGACGACCTGCGTCGGCGCGGTCAGCGAGATCAAACCGCTGCGCACCGAGGAGGTGCTCACCGAGGCGGGCCGCCCGGTCGACGACACCAGCGGTGTGGAGAGCAAGACGACCACCACCGTCGCCATGGACTTCGGGCGCATCACCCTCCGCGAGGACCTCGTCCTGTACCTGTTCGGGACCCCCGGCCAGGACCGTTTCTGGTTCCTCTGGGACGAACTCGCCTCCGGGGCCCTCGGCGCCGTGGTGCTCGCCGACACGCGTCGCCTGGAGGACTGCTTCGCCGCCGTCGACTACTTCGAACGGCGCTCCATACCCTTCGTGATCGGCGTCAACTGCTTCGAGGACGCCGCGCGCTACCCCGCCGAGACCGTCCGCCGGGCCCTCGACCTCGACCCCGGCGTGCCGGTCGTGCTGTGCGACGCGCGCCAGCGGGACTCGGTCAAGGACGTCCTGGTCTCCGTCGTCCGGCACGCGATGGCGTACGCGACGGAGAACCGCCAGCCCGCCACCACCTGAAGCACGACCCGTACCCCCGCCGACAGGGGTACGAGCCGTGGCTTCAGTGACACGCGCGCGTGGACCACGTTCCACGCAGACGAACGCGCACGCGCGCGTGGGCCTCGATCTCAGTTCACGTCGTCCTCGTGCCAGCCGAGGCTCTTCTCCACCGCCTTGCGCCAGTTGTGGTACTCGCGGTCCCGGACGGGGGCCTCCATGGAAGGCGTCCACTCGACGTCCTTCTGCCAGTGCGACTTCAGCTCGTCCAGGTCGTTCCACACCCCGGTCGCGAGCCCGGCCGCGTACGCGGCGCCCAGACAGGTCGTCTCCGAGACCTGCGGCCGGATCACCGGCACGTCCAGGACGTCCGCCTGGTGCTGCATCAGCAGGTTGTTCTTGGTCATGCCACCGTCGACCTTGAGAGTCGTGATGTGCACCCCTGAGTCCTGGAACATGGCGTCCACGACCTCCCGCGTCTGCCAGCTCGTCGCCTCCAGCACCGCGCGCGCGAGATGTGCCTTCGTGACGTACCTCGTCAACCCGGTGATGACCCCGCGCGCGTCCGAGCGCCAGTAGGGGGCGAACAGGCCCGAGAACGCGGGCACGACGTACGCCCCGCCGTTGTCGTCGACGCTCGCCGCCAGGGGCTCGATCTCGTCGGCGGTACGGATGATGCCGAGCTGGTCGCGGAACCACTGCACCAGGGCGCCCGTGATCGCGATCGACCCCTCCAGGCAGTACACCGGCGCCTCACCGCCGATCTTGTACCCCATGGTCGTGAGCAGCCCGCTCTTCGACGGCACGGGCCGGTTCCCGGTGTTGAGCAGCAGGAAGCTGCCGGTGCCGTACGTGTTCTTCGCCGCGCCCACGTCGTAGCAGGCCTGCCCGAACACCGCCGCCTGCTGGTCCCCGAGCGCCGACGCGACAGGGACGCCCGCGAGTTGGCCCACGGCGGTGCCGTACACCTCGGCGGAGGACCTGATCTCCGGCAGGACCGCCTCCGGGACGTTCATGGCGGAGAGGATCGAGGCGTCCCACTGGAGGGTTTCCAGGTTCATCAGCATGGTGCGCCCGGCGTTGGTGACGTCGGTGACGTGCCGGCCGCCGTCCGTGCCGCCGGTCAGATTCCAGATCAGCCAGGAGTCGATCGTGCCGAAGGCGATCTCGCCGCGCTCGGCACGGGCCCTGAGCCCGGGCACGTTGTCGAGCAGCCAGGTGACTTTCGGACCGGAGAAGTAGCTGGCCAGCGGCAGACCGGTCTGCTCACGGAAACGATCCTGCCCGTCCGTGCCGCCGAGTTCGTTGCAGAGCGCCGAGGTACGTGTGTCCTGCCAGACGATCGCGTTGTGCACGGGCTTGCCCGTGGCACGGTCCCACAGGACCGTCGTCTCGCGCTGGTTGGTGATGCCGAGTGCGCTGATCTGGTCCGCGCGTAGGCCCGCCCTGGCGATCGCCCCGGCGACGACTGCCTGCACCTTCGACCAGATCTCGGTGGCGTCGTGCTCCACCCAGCCCGGCTTGGGGAAGATCTGGCGATGCTCCCTCTGGTCCACGGCGACGATGGCGCCGCTGTGGTCGAAGACGATGCAGCGGCTGGAAGTGGTGCCTTGATCGATGGCGGCGACGTACTTCTGGGCGTTGTCCGGCATGACATCCCCTCACGTCTTACATCGGTTGCGTCAGAAGGCTGCGTTGTAGATGAGGCCCGCGAAAACTCCGCCGACCAGCGGACCGACGACCGGGATCCAGGCGTAACCCCAGTCGGAGGTGCCCTTGTTCGGGATCGGCAGGAAGGTGTGCACGATGCGCGGGCCGAGGTCACGGGCCGGGTTGATCGCGTAGCCGGTGGGCCCGCCGAGGGAGAGACCGATGCCGACGACCAGGAAGGACACCAGCAGGACCGAGATGCCGGAGCCGTAGATTCCGGCCTCTTCGCCGGGGATCTGGCCGATGCCGATGCCGGCGTTCCGGCCGAAGGCGAGGATCGGCAGGACCAGTGCGATCGTCGCGATGATCTCCGTGATCAGGTTGGCGACCGGGTTCCGGATCTCCGGGATGGTGGAGAAGATCCCGAGGGTCGGCGTCGGCTCGTGCGCCGTGCCCTCCGTGGTGCCCTCCTTGCGGACGTTCGCCTGGAACTGCGCGAGATAGACGAGATAGGCGAGGACCGCGCCGAGTATCGCCCCGATCAACTGGCCGAGCAGATACACCCAGACCTTGTCCCATGTCTGCGTGTCGACCGCGATCCCTATCGTGACCGCCGGGTTGAGGTGCCCACCCGACAGGGGAGCGGCGGTGTAGGCGCCCGCCAGCACGGCGAAGCCCCAGCCGAACGCGATGACGATCCAGCCCGAGGCCCTCGCCTTCGAGAACCTGAGAGTGACGGCGGCGCACACACCGGCGCCGAAGAGAATCAGGATCGCCGTACCGATGACTTCACCGACGAATATGTCTGCGTTGCTCATGGCGGCTCCTTGGCCCCGGCCCGGAGTGATCGACCCCGGACCTTCCGTGCAGGGTGCGTTCCCATGGCTGCTTCAGCCGAAGGCAGGGAGGGTCCCGCGCCCAGCCCGGCGTCCGTGACGAGCGTGTCGGCGCAGCCGAATCGCCCGTGGGGGATGGCCCGTTGCGCAGGCGGGGAACCCGAGCGGCGCAGTGCACAAAGACGCCCGAATGCGATGATGCCGGCTGACACCGGCAGTGTTCACCGGCACCCAGGGGGCGTCAAGAACACGGACGGCAACGGTTGGGAGCGGCTACCGGGCGTACACGGCCGCGCGGGGCCGGACTTGGGCCGGTGGGTGCCGACCCGGCCGGAGCGCGGCCTGCGCGTGGCGGGGGTCGCAGCCGGGCGAGCGGGACGGAACGACCGCTGCAACCGGGTGGAGCGGGCATGGCGGTGGCAGTGGGCGCGGCCGGGCGAGGCGAAGCCGAGGGACTGTTGCAACGGGGCGGAGCGAGGCATGGCGGGGTAGCAACAGCCACGACCAGTCGGGTGGGGACGGAGGGACCGCCGCCCACACCGCTGGGCCGGGCGGAGCGTGGTCGCGCGTGGCGAGGGCGGTGACTCGGCGAGCGGGTGGGGGAGGGTTCGCTGCCCGCCCCGCTCGGGCTTCTGCGCCCTGGCCGTGCGGCCCACCCGAGGCCTCCCCGCCCCTACCCCGCCGCCACAGCCCCGGCTCCCCGCCGAATCTCGTGGCCCGGCATCCCGGCCCGCCCCAGCACCCAACTGGCCCCGCCCAGCGCCTTGGCCGCCTTCTTCAGCGGCGCCAGGCACGCGGCTGCCTGCCGGTGGTCGGTGATGCTGCCGGGCGCACACACGACCGTGGCCAGCGACAGCGTCACGGCGCACCCGTCGGCGGACCAGGGCGTGTCGAGCATCGCCTCGGCCAGCGGATCGAGCCCGTCCGGTTCGGCGAGGAACAGGAAGTCGTCACCGCCGATGTGCCCCACCCGGGTCGCACCCGTCGCGGTGTGCTGCAACGCCCGCCCCACCGACCGGATCAGCTCGTCCCCCGCCGCGAACCCCGCCCTGTCGTTTAGACCGACCGGCAATAGGCGGCTGCTGTAGGCCCAGCCGGCGGGGTCGATGCAGTGCGGGCACGGGTCCACGTGATCATGGAGTTCTCTACGC